>NZ_JBHTLK010000031.1:0-41288 GCF_042678885.1 Saccharothrix hoggarensis | reverse complement strand
TCCGCGGCGCGCACGCCGTCGCCACCGAGACCGCCGCCCTCGCCGCCAACGCCCGCCACGCCGAACCCGCCCTGGTGGACGGGCGGGTCGGCGTGGTCGTCGCGCCGCGCGGCCGGCTGCTCTTCGTCCTCACCGTCGTCGTGCGGGAGGACCGGATCGCCGCGTTCGACGTCATCGCCGACCCCGACCGCCTCCGCCGCCTCCGCCTCGCCGTGCTGTGACGTCCTCGCCGCCGGCCGCCGGGCCTGCCGACCGCCGGGCTTGCCGACCGCCGGGCTTGCCGACCGCTGGGCTTGCCGACCGCTGGGCTTGCCGACCGCTGGGCTTGCCGACCGCACGGTGACCCGGAAGGGTGGCGTCATGGGTGACGAGCGGGACGGCGTGGCGTTGACCAACCTCGACCAGCCGCTGTTCGACGGGGCCGACGCGACCAAGGGCGACCTGGTCGACTACCTCGACGCGGTGCGGGACCGGATGCTCCCCGGGCTGGCCGGGCGGCCGCTGTCGGTGGTGCGGGTGCGACCGGGCCAGGAGCCGTTCACCCAGAAGAACCTGCCCAAGTACACGCCCGAGTGGGTGCCGAGCGTGACGCTGTGGGCCGAGACGTCCAAGCGCCAGATCCGGTACGCGGTGTGCGAGGACCGCCGGACGCTGCTGTGGTTCGCCAACCAGCGGGCCGTCGAGTACCACGTCACGCTCGGGCTCGCGGGCGCGTTCGACCGGCCGTCCTACCTCGTGCTCGACCTCGACCCGCCGGAGGGCGCCGGGTTCGACGTGGTCGTGGCGGCGGCGGACCTGGTCCGGCGGGCACTGGCCGACGACGGCCTCACCGGGCTCGTCAAGACCAGCGGGTCCAAGGGCGTGCACGTGTTCGTGCCGGTGGACGGCAGCGACGACGACGTGGCCGCCGCGACCCGTGCCCTGGCGGCGCGCGCCGAGCGGCTGGACCCGGCGTTGGCGACCACGGCGTTCATCAAGGACGACCGGGGCGGACGGGTGTTCCTGGACTCGACCCGCGCGTACGGCGCGACCGTCGCCGCCGCGTACAGCCCCCGCATCCGGCCGGGCACGACGGTGTCGTTCCCGGTGGACTGGGCCGACCTGCCGTCCGTGAAGCCGTCCGACTTCACCGTCCGGACAGCCGCCGCCCTGCTCGGCGACGACGACCCGTGGCACTCGCGGATGCCCGCGCCGCAGAAGCTCCCCGACGACCTGGTCGCCGAGGGGCACACGATCCCGGTCGCCCGCGTGCAGGCGATGCACGAGGGCAAGCGCCGGGCCCGTGCCCAGCGCGCCCAGCAGTGAGCCCGTCCCGCCGGTAGCGCGCCCGCGTTCCTTCCAGGCGTTTTCCCTGGTGGCCGCACTGCCTCGGGTGCTGGTGTAGGTGTTATTTTCATTCAACACTGAAGCTATTGTGACCACTACGCCAGGAGTCGTGCGTCCGAATGTGCCACGACGAACGTCGCTACCGCGGTGCTGCCCCAGCACGCACGCTCGTGCGTGGCTTTCCCTACACCCTGCGGAGGCAGCCATGTCCTTGCGAAGGACGATCCCGGCGGCGAGCGCCCTGTTGCTCGCCGCTGCCCTGCTGAGCCCACCGGCCGTCACCGCGGCCCCGGTGAGCGCGCTGGCGGCGCCCGACATCTCCCTGGCGAACGTGCAGGCGCACCTGAACGACCTGCAGACGATCGCCAACAACAACGGCGGCAACCGGGCGCACGGCCGGCCGGGCTACCTGGCGTCGATCAACCACCTGAAGGCGAAGCTCGACGCGGCCGGGTACCAGACGGCGGTGCAGCAGTTCACGTACAACGGCGTGGCCGGGTACAACCTGACCGCCGACTGGCCGGGCGGCGACCCGAACGACGTGCTCATGCTCGGCGGTCACCTCGACAGCGTGACGTCGGGGCCGGGCATCAACGACAACGGCTCCGGCTCGGCCGGTCTGCTGGAGGTCGCGCTGACCGTGTCCCGGCAGGCCTTCGCGCCGCGCAAGCACATCCGGTTCGGCTGGTGGGGCGCCGAGGAGCTGGGGCTGATCGGCTCCAACCACTACGTGAACAACCTGCCGACGACCGAGCGGTCGAAGATCAAGGCGTACCTGAACTTCGACATGATCGGCTCCCCGAACCCCGGCTACTTCGTCTACAGCGCCTCCGGTCAGCCGACCGGGTCGCTGCTGCTGCAGCAGACGTTGCAGGCCGCGTTCAGCGTGCCCACGGAGCTGACGTCCGTCGGCGGGCGCTCGGACCACGCCGCGTTCGCCCGGGCCGGCATCCCGGTCGGCGGCACGTTCACCGGCGCCGAGGTGATCAAGACGGCGGCGCAGGCGCAGAAGTGGGGCGGCACGGCGGGCGTCGCCTTCGACCGCTGCTACCACCGGTCGTGCGACACGCTGACCAACATCAACGCCACCGCGCTGGACCGGAACAGCGACGCCATCGCGTACGCCCTGTGGACCCTGGCCGGTGAGGGCGGCACCCCGCCCGGTCCGCGCTTCGAGAACCAGACCGACGTGGCGATCCCCGACCTGACCACGGTCGAGAGCCCGATCACGGTGACCGGCGTGTCCGGCAACGCGCCGGCGGCGCTGGCGGTGGGCGTGGACATCACCCACACCTTCCGCGGCGACCTGGTGATCGACGTCGTCGCGCCGGACGGCACGGCGTTCCGGGTGAAGACGTCCAGCAACGACAGCGCGGACAACGTCGTGACCACGTACACCGTGAACGCGTCCGGCGAGGTCGCGAACGGCACGTGGAAGCTGCGGGTCCAGGACGTGGCGTCGGCCGACGTCGGACGGATCAACGGCTGGTCGCTGCAGTTCTGACCGGCGTTCCGACCGGCACGGCCTGATCGGCGCCGTGCCGGCCGCCGCCGGACCGGACGGCGCGCACCGGACGGCGCCGGACCAGCTCCCGGGGTGGGGCGGGGAAGCTACCTGCGGCTCCCCGCCCCACCCTGTTCCACTACGCCCACCCGCTCCCCTGCCACGAGCCGATCCCACCGCCCGGCTCCGAGCCGGCACCCGACCCTCGTCCGCGGACCAACTCCGTACCCACCGGCCTCGTGGCCGGCGCGTGTCCGAACACGCGCCGGCGAACGTACGGCGGTGAGCACGCGGTGGCGAACGTGCGGCGGCGAGTACGCGGTGGTGAGCACGCGGCGGCGAGCACGCGGTGCCGGACACGCGGTGGTGACCACGCGGTGGCGGGTGCGACCAGCGCGCCGCCGCGAATCCCCAGCCCGGGCTCAGCCCTGGGTCGCCGCCTCGTCCATCCAGAACACGTTCCAGATGTGGCCGTCGAGGTCGGTGAAGCTGCGGCCGTACATGAAGCCGTGGTCCTCCGGCTCCTTCACGAACCCGCCGCCCGCGGCCAGCGCCTTGTCCGCCAGCTCGTCGACCTGCTCGCGGCTGTCGAGCGACAGCGCCACGATCACCTCGGTCGTCGTCGCCGAGTCGGCGATCTCCTTGGTGGTGAACGTCTTGAAGAACGGCTCGGTGACGAGCATCGCGTAGACCGTGTCGCTGAAGACGACGCACGACGCGTTGTCGTCGGTGAACTGCGGGTTGTGCGCGAAGCCGAGGGCGGCGAAGAACTCGATCGACTTCGCGAGGTCGCTCACCGGCAGGTTCACGAAGATCTTCACGGACATGGTCGAAACCCCCACGGGAATACGAACGGACACCGCTGTGTCCTACGGTAACTTGTGTGTCCGGCGGACACTGCGTGTACGATAGACACAGATCGACAACGGGCGCAACCGCCGATTCGGAAGTGGTGGGTGGATGGCGAGCGAGGACCTGGGCACGGACCTGCTGTGGGGTTCGCGCGACAAGCCGGCGCGTGCGCCGCGGCTCGCGCTCACGGTGGACCGGATCGCCGACGCGGCCATCGAGGTCGCCGACGCGGAGGGCATGGCGTCGGTGTCGATGCAGCACGTCGCGGCCAGGCTGGACGTCACCAAGATGGCCCTGTACCGGCACGTGTCGAGCAAGGCCGAGCTGGTCGCGGTGATGATCGAGTCGGCGGTCGGCGACCCGCCGGACCTGCGCGCCGTGCCGGGCGGGTGGCGGCCGAGGCTCGTCACGTGGGCCGACCTGATGCGGGAGACCTGGCGGCGCCACCCGTGGCTCCCCGCGGCGACCACGGGTGAGCGCCCGACCGGTCCGCGCGAGGTCGGGTGGACGGAGTCGGCCGTGGCGGCGCTCGGCGACACCGGGCTCGACGGCGGCGAACGGATGGACGCGGTGTTCCTGCTCAGCGGCCACATCCGGAACACGCAGTCGTCGGCGACGGCGGGCACTCAGCCGTGGACGGCGGAGAAGCGCCTCCGGGAGATCCTCGACGCCCACCGCGACCGCTTCCCCGCCCTGCACGAGGCGGCGCGGTCGAGCGGCTCGGCGGTCGGGGACAACGGCTGGTCGTTCGGGCTGAACCGCATCCTGGACGGTCTGGAGGTGCTGATCGCCGAGCGGCGCGGTGGGCGCATCTCCTGAGCGGCGACCCCGCACGGCTGGCGCGCCTCACTCCGGCGTGGCTCGGTCCGCATAGCTATGCAACTAGTTGCACTGCATCCGGTTGCACAGCTACTGTCACGGCATGGCGTTGGAGCACGCGATCCTCGTGTCGCTGGACGAGCGCTCGGGCTCGGGCTACGAACTGGCCCGCCGCTTCGAGAAGTCGATCGGCTTCTTCTGGGCCGCCACCCACCAGCAGATCTACCGCACGCTCAAGCGCATGGTGGACTCCGGCTGGGTGTCGTGCGACGAGGTCGCCCAGGAGCGCCGCCCGGACAAGAAGGTGTACGAGGTCGCCGAGGCGGGCCGGGCGGAACTCGCCCGCTGGCTCGCCTCCCCCGGCGAACCGGAGACGATCCGGCACGAGCTGGCGCTGAAGGTGCGCGGGGCGTCCCTGGGCGACCGCGACGCGCTGGTCCGCGAGGTGGCACGGCACCGCGACCTCCACTCGGAACGCCTGGACGTCTTCCGCGCCATCGAGAAGAAGGACTTCCCCGACCCGTCCGCGCTGTCCGGCCGCCGTCTGCACCAGTACCTGGTCCTGCGCGGCGGGGTGCGGGCCGAGCAGGCGCTGGTCGAGTGGTGCGACGAGGTGCTGGCCGCGATGCGAGAGGACGACCGGCGATGACCGGGTACCCGAACCTGCTCAAGCCCCTGGACCTGGGCTTCACGACCCTGCGCAACCGGGTGCTGATGGGCTCCATGCACACCGGCAACGAGGACCGCGCCAAGGACTTCGACAAGCTCGCCGCCTACTTCGCCGAACGGGCGCGAGGCGGCGTCGGGCTCATGGTCACCGGCGGCTTCGCGCCGAACCGGGCGGGCTGGCTCTACCCGTTCTCCTCCAAGCTCACGACGCGCCGCGAGGCGCGCCGGCACCGGACCGTCACGGACGCGGTGCACGAGCACGACGGCAAGATCGCCCTCCAGCTGCTGCACGCGGGCCGGTACGCCTACCACCCGTTCAGCGTGTCGGCGTCCCCGCTCAAGGCCCCGATCAGCAAGTTCCGGCCGCGCGCACTGTCGGACCGGGGTGTCCGCGCGCAGATCGACGCGTTCGCCCGCGCCACCGCGCTCGCCCGCGAGGCGGGGTACGACGGCGTCGAGATCATGGGCTCCGAGGGCTACTTCATCAACCAGTTCCTCGCGCCCCGCACGAACAAGCGCACCGACCGGTGGGGCGGCAGCCCGGAGAACCGGCGGCGGATCGCGGTGGAGGTCGTGCGCCGCTGCCGCGAGGCGGCCGGTCCGGACTTCATCCTGATCTACCGGCTGTCGATGATCGACCTCGTCGAGGACGGCCAGACGTGGGACGAGGTCGTGGCGCTCGGCCGGGAGGTCGAGGCGGCCGGCGCGACGATCATCAACACCGGCATCGGCTGGCACGAGGCACGCGTGCCGACGATCGTCACGTCCGTGCCGCGCGCCGCGTTCACGAACGTCACCGCGAAGCTGCGCCCCCACGTCGGCGTCCCCGTGGTCACCTCGAACCGGATCAACATGCCGGAGACGGCCGAGGAGGTGCTGGCGCGCGGTGACGCGGACCTGGTGTCGATGGCGCGGCCGTTCCTGGCCGACCCGGACTGGGTGCGCAAGGCCGAGACGGGCCGCGCCGACGAGATCAACACCTGCATCGCGTGCAACCAGGCGTGCCTCGACCACACGTTCTCGATGAAGAAGGCCTCCTGCATGGTCAACCCGCGGGCGGGCAACGAGACGACGCTCCGGCTCCTGCCGACCCGTCGCGCCAAGCGGGTCGCGGTGGTCGGCGCGGGTCCGGCCGGGCTCGCGGCGGCGACCTCGCTGGCCGAGCGCGGGCACGCGGTGGAGCTGTTCGAGGCGGACGACGACATCGGCGGCCAGTTCGCCATCGCCCGGCGCATCCCCGGCAAGGAGGAGTTCGCCGAGACGATCCGCTACTTCCGGCGGCGCATCGAGCTGACCGGCGTCAAGCTGCACCTCGGCACGCGGGTCACGGCGGACGACGTCGCGGACTTCGACGAGGTCGTGATCGCGACCGGTGTCGCGCCGCGGGTGCCCGCGATCCCCGGTGTGGAGCGCGCGCTGTCGTACGTGGACGTGGTGCGGCACGGCGCCCCGGTCGGCGAGCGGGTCGCGGTGATCGGCGCGGGCGGGATCGGGGTGGACGTGACCGAGTTCCTCACCCACGCTTCCTCCCCCGCCCTCGACGTGGACGAGTGGCGGGCCGAGTGGGGTGTCGCCGACCCGGCGGACGTGCGCGGCGGCGTCACCGCGCCGAAGCCCGCGAAGGCCGCGCGGCAGGTGTACCTGTTGCAGCGCAAGGCGTCCCGGATCGGCAAGGGCCTGGGCAAGACCACCGGCTGGGTGCACCGGGCGGCGCTGGCCGCCAAGGGGGTCGAGCAGCTGACCGGCGTGAACTACGAGCGGATCGACGACGCGGGCGTGCACGTCACGTTCGGCCCGGACCGCGAGCGGCCGCGCGTGATCGAGGTCGACACGGTGGTCGTGTGCGCGGGCCAGGAGTCGGTGCGGGACCTCGCCGACGCGCTCGCCGGGCGCGGTGTCGTCACGCACGTCATCGGCGGCGCGGACGTCGCCGCCGAGTTGGACGCCAAGCGCGCCATCGACCAGGGCACGCGGCTCGCGGCCACCATCTGATCCGACCAGCCCGAGGAGGCACCACGTGAACGCGGCACTGGAGTTCAAGGCGGCGGTAGAGGCGGGCGACATCGTCGGCGCCACGGCGTTCTTCGCGGACGACATCACGTTGCACAGCCCGGTGAAGTTTCAGCCGTTCGAGGGAATCGACGTGGTGCGCGCCCTGTTCGGGGTGCTGCAGCGCACGTTCGAGGACTTCCGGTACGTCGGCCAGTACGACGGGCCGAACGGCCACGTCCTGCACTTCCGGACGGTGGTCGGCGGCAAGCAGGTCGAGGGCATCGACCTGATCGAGCTGGACGACGACGGCCGGATCGGCACGTTCACCGTGATGATCCGACCGCAGTCGGCGCTGACCGTCGTCGGCGAGGCGATCTGGGCCGGTCTGGTCGCGGACGGCGTCGTGTCCTAGGGGTTGGGGCGTAGGCGGTCGGCGTCCTGGCGGTCGGAACCTTGGCGGCGGTGTCCTGGCGGTCGGGGCCCTGGCGGTCGGGGCCCTGGCGGTCGGGGCCTTGGCGGTCGGTGTCTGCCGGTCGAATCCCGCCGATCGGGCCACGGCGGTCGTGTCGCGGGCGTCGTGGCCCCGGCTCGGGCGGTCGGCCACCTAGGCTGGCGTCGTGGACCTCTTCACCCCGCCCGACTCCAAGGCGTCCGCCGCGGCGCTGGAGGTGTGCCACCGGTACACCCAGCCGTGGCTGCTGAACCACTCGTTGCGCTCCTACTCGTGGGCCACCGCGTACGCGGCCGACGTCGACATCGCGCACGACGGCGAGCTGCTGTACGTCGCGACGCTGCTGCACGACCTCGGGCTCACCGCGCCGTTCGACAGCCACACCCTGCAGTTCGAGGAGGCGAGTGCGCACGTCGCGTGGGTGTTCGCGGCCGGCGCGGGGTGGGGGCCGGAGCGGAGGGCGCGGTTGGCGGAGGTCATCGTGGCGCACCTGGGCGACGACGTGTCCGCCGACGACGACCCGGAGAGCCACCTGTTGCAGGTCGCGGTCGGCGCGGACGTGTCGGGACGCGGGCTGGAGCGGTTCTCCGAGCGGTTCGTGGCGGACGTCGTGGAGCGGTTCCCGCGGCTCGGGTTCGCCGACGCGTTCCTCGTGCAGGCCAAGGACCAGGCCGAGCGCAAGCCGCACTGCGCCGCCGCCGGGCTGATGCGGGACGGCTGGGCGGACCGGGTGTCGGCCAACCCGCTGGACCAGCCCAGCCGGTGATCGGAGGTCGGCCCGGGGTGCGGTGATCAGCGCGAAAGCGCCACCGCCTCGGACGCCTGCCTGCGGTGGCGCGTGTCGTGGCGGGGCGTGTCGTGGGGGGCTCGTCATGGCGGGGCTCGCCGGTCAGGCCGGGTCGGCGGGCGGAGGGTCGGCCTGGGTGACGTCGGTGCGGTCGGCGGCGTCGGCGCGGTCGGTGCCGGAGTCGGCGGGAGCGGCGTTGGTGGAGTCGGCGGGAGCGGCGTTGGCGGGAGCGGTGTCGGCGGAGGTCGGGTCGATCGGAGCGGGGTGGGAGGGAGCCGCCGGTGGCCCGGAGTCGGTGTCGAACGACTCCAGGCAGGAAACCGGGATGTCCCACAGTCCCAATAAGCTCGACACGGCGTCCTTCACGCCGGTGTAACGATCATTCGGCAAGCCGGGCGGAAGAGTGATCCGGATTTCCCGGTGCGTCATGCGGTACATGATTGCGACCGGGCAGGGCCTCGGCAATCACTCGATCGTGCCGACCTGCGCCTCGTTGGTGGAATCGACAACCACACTGCGCCGAAATGGCTTGAGCACGTCGCGGAGGTAAACGAGCGCACCCCACCGGTCGCCTTCGTGCGCCACAGTGCTGAGGATTTCCCGGAGGAACACCACGGGCATCCGGTCGCGCCAGTCGCGGTCGAGGGGCCGGACCTCGTGGTAGGCGTCGAAGAACCGCGCGGGCGAGTCGGCGCCGCAGAACATCATGCTGAGGTCGACGTCGGGCCACGTCCACGACACCGCCGGGTCGATGAACGCGGGCTCGCCGGCCGCGGTCGCGACGACGTTGTTGTGCCACAGGTCGCCGTGGGTGAGCGAGGGCGGCGCGGCGGGCACGATCTCCGGCAGCCGCGCGCAGAGCCGTTCCAGCGCGTCCCGGTCCTCGGCGGTCAGCACGGCGTCCGCCTTCGGCTCCCGCAGGTAGCGCAGGAGTCGCTGCTCGACGAAGAACTCGTGCCCGTCGTCGTGCCAGGCGTTGTGCTGGGGCAGCACGCCGAGCCACCCGTCGTCGTCCCAGCCGAACCGGTCGCCGCGCACGTCGTGCAGCGCGGCGACCGCGCGGCCGGCGGCCTCCCAGAACGCGTCGGACTCCGGCGGCCGCGGCGTCATCGCCTCCAGCAGCAGCCAGTCCGCGCCGACGCCCAGCACCTCCGGCGTGGTCAGGCCGTGCCGCCGGAGCACGCCCAAGCCCTCGGCTTCGACCTCGAAAAGGGACGGCGGCGCGTCCTCGGTCGTCTTTACCACGACCTCGCGCTCCGGACCGCGGACCAGCCACACCGTGTTGACCACGCCGCCCGTCAGCCGGACCACCTCGGCGCCCTCGCCGAGCTTTGCCAGAACGTCCCGCGCCGAACCCTCGTGTGCCGTCACCGTTCCCCCTGATTCCGCTGTCCGGCCGAAGCAGACCCGCCCGCGCGCGACTAACGTCGAAATCGATTCAGCGGACGTCTCGCACTGGAGCGACCATGCCCAAGTTACGCATGACGGCCGGCGTCCTCGCGCTGGCCGTGGCCTTGCCGCTGGTGAGCGCGCCCGGCGCGCGGGCGGCGGCTTTCATCACGGAGCTGCCCGGCCTGCCCGGTCACCCCAGCCACCGCGCGGTGGCGGTCAACGACCTCGGCCACGTCGTGGGCACCGCCTCGGGCAACGGCCCGTCGCGCGCCGTGCGCTGGGCGCCCGGCCTCCCGGCCGAGGACCTGGGCGGCGGCACGCCGAGGAGCCTGAACCAGGCGGGCCGGGTGCTCATCCAGGAGTACCTGGGCGGCAGCGGCACCTACGTCCAGCGCCCCCGGATCTGGGACCAGGGCAAGGTCACCGACCTCACGCCGAGCGGCTCCGGCTACGTCGTGGCGAACGGGATCAACCGCGACGGCGTGGTGCCGATGACGTACTCCACCTCCCCGTCGGGCTACCACCAGGAACGCGCGGCGGTGTGGCGCGACGGCAGGCACACCTCGCTGCCGGTGTCCGGGGCGCACCTGTCGCTGAGCGCGATCAACGACGCGGGCGTCATCGTCGGCTCGAAGGCCCCGATGTTCGGCACGGACGCGCACGCGTTCCGCTGCGCGGGCACGACGTGCTCGCGGCTGGCCGACGCGCCCGGCACCGGCCCGTACTCGGTGACGGCGGTCAACGAGGCCGGCGTGGTCGTCGGCAACCGGCAGGGCCAGGCGCTGATGTGGGCGGACGGCCAGGTGGTGGTGCTCGCGCCGGCCGGCGGGGTGGCGAACAGCCCGCAGGCGCTCAACGAGCGCGGTGACGTGGTGGGCTGGACGACGGACGCCAACGGGGTCCGCCGGGCGACGCTGTGGCCGCTCGGCGGGAAGCCCGTCGACCTGGGCGTGCCGGGGCCGTCCGAGGCGGTCGCGGTGAACGACCGGGGCGACGTGATCGGCTGGACGTCGTCGGCCGGCTCGCCCCGCGCGTTCCTGTGGCGGGCCGGGGTGGTCGAGTACCTGAGCTCGCTGGGCGGCACGCACACCCGTCCCGTGGCGCTGAACGAGCGCGGCACGATCGTCGGCGAGAGCACCACGGCCGACGGCACGGTCAAGGCCGTGAAGTGGACGCTCCTGGGGCCGCATCAGGTGGGCTGAGCGGATGGGCTGAGCGGGTGGGCTGACGGCAGCCGCCACCCCGGAACCGGCGGCCCGGTCACGCGGGCGCCGTCTCGGCGGTCGGCAGGGAGATGACGATCGTCAGCCCGCCGCCGGGGGTGTCCTCCGCCGTGATGGCGCCGCCCATGGCGTCCACGAAACCCTTGGCGACGCTCAGCCCGAGGCCGACGCCGGGGGTGGCGTCACGGTCGCCGAGGCGTTGGAACGGCGCGAACACCGCGTCCGCCGTGTTCTTCGGCAAGCCCTGCCCGTGGTCCACGACGCGCAGTTCCACCCGGTCCCGGTAGGCGCTGGCGCGCACCGCGATCTCGGGTTCGTCCAGCTCGATCCGGCCGTCACCGTCCACGTCGACCAGTCGGCGCGGGGTGAGCCTGCCGTGCCGCAGGGCGTTGTCGACCACGTTCGCGACCACCCGTTCCAGCAGGCCGAGGTCGGCGAGGACGGGCGGGAGGTGCTCGGCGACGTCCACGGACACGGTGTCGCGGTCGTCGATGCCGGCCAGGGCGCGCGCCACCACCTCGTCGTACGTCACCGCGCGCAGTCTCGGCGCGACGGCGCCGGTGGCCAGCCGGGACGAGTCGAGCAGGTTGTCGATCAGCCCGGTCAGCCGGTCCGCCGACACCTCGACGGTCTCCAGCAGCTCCGCGGTGTCCTCTTCGGACAGCGGCAGGTCGGTGTCGCGCAGGCTGCCGATCGCGGCCTTGATGGACGTCAGCGGCGTGCGCAGGTCGTGGCCCACGGCGGACAGCAACGCGGTGCGCAGCTCCGTGGTCTCCGCGCGCCGCTGCGCCTCGGCCGTCTCGGCGGCCATCCGCTGCTGCCGCAACGCCATCAGCGCCTGCCCGGCCGCCGCCTCCAACGCGCGCTGGTCGCCGGCGGGCAGGGTGCGGCCGCGCAACGCCAGGTGCACGTCCGCCGTCACCGGCACGTCCACATCGGCCTCGTCCGGTTCCGCGCACGGCCGCGGGCCCACGCACGCCACCCGCTCCCACTCGCCGTCCCGCCGCTCCAGCAGCGCCACCGACTCCAGGGCGAAGTTCTCGCGCACCTTCTCCAGCAGCCGGACCAGCGGGAACGGGCTGGTCAGCACGGTGCGCGCGTAGGAGGCGAGCAGCGCGGCCTCGGTGCGGGCGCGGGCGCCCTGGGCGGCGAGCCGGGCCGCCCGGTCGACCACGAGCGCGACCAACGCCGCGACCAGCAGCATGGCGGCCAGCGTGATCAGGTTCTCCGGGGTGGCGACGGCGAGGCTGTGGTACGGCGGGGTGAAGAAGAAGTTCAGCAGCCCCGCGCCGACGAACGCCGCGCACAGCGCCGGGCCGGGTCCGCCGACCAGCGCGACCACCACCGTCGCCAGGAAGAACCCCACCAGGTCCGTGGAGAACGTCAACTCGTCCTGCCACGCGACGCCCACGGCGGTGACGACGGCGGGCAGCAGCACGGCCAGCGCCCAGCCGAGCAGCTTGCGGGACCGGGCCGGCGCGGAGCCGCCCCGGCGCCACCGCCGGCCGCGCCGAGCCTCGTCGTGGGTGACCATGTGCACGTCGATCGGCCCGGACGCCTGGATGACCGACGCGCCGATGCCCTCGTCGAACACGCGCGCCAGCCGCGAGCGGCGGGACGTGCCCAGCACGAGCTGGGTGGCGTTGACGCCGCGGGCGAAGTCGAGCAGCGCGGTCGGCACGTCGTCGCCGACGACGGTGTGGAACGTCGCGCCCACGTCCTCGGTCACCCGCCGGAACCCGGCCACGAGCTGCGGCGACGCGCCGACGAGCCCGTCGCCGCGCATGATGTGCACGACCATCAGCTCCGCGCCCGCGCGGGCCGCGATGCGCCGGGCGCGGCGGATCAGCGTCTCGCTCTCCGATCCGCCGCTGATGGCGACGACGACCCGTTCCCTGGTCTCCCACGTGTCGGTGATGCGCTGCTCGGAGCGGTACCGCTGCAGGGCGACGTCGACCTGGTCGGCCACCCACAGGAGGGCCAGTTCGCGCAACGCGGTGAGGTTGCCGAGCCGGAAGTAGTTGCCCAGCGCCGCGTCGATCTTGTGCGCCGCGTAGACGTTGCCGTGCGCGAGGCGGCGGCGCAGCGCCTCGGGCGTGAGGTCGACCAGCTCGACCTGCTCGGCGCGCCGCACCACCGCGTCGGGCACGGTCTCGCGCTGCGCCACGCCGGTGATCCGCTCGACCACGTCGTTGAGGGATTCGAGGTGCTGGACGTTGACGGTGGACAGCACGTCGATGCCCGCGTCGAGCAGTTCCTCGACGTCCTGCCAGCGCTTGGCGTTGCGGGAGCCGGGCGCGTTGGTGTGCGCCAGCTCGTCCACCACGGCGACCTCGGGCGCGCGGGCGAGGAGCGCGTCCAGGTCCACCTCGCCGCCGGGGTGCTGGGGCCGCGGGCGGCGCGGGAGCTGGTCCAGGCCTTCGAGCAGGGCCGCGGTCCGCTCCCGGCCGTGCGTCTCGACCAGGCCCACGACGACGTCGGTGCCGCGTTCCCGGCGTCGGTGCGCCTCGGCGAGCATCGCGTACGTCTTGCCCACACCGGGCGCCGCGCCGAGGTAGATCCTCAGCTCGCCGCGCCTGCGCTTGCCGTCCACGGTCCCAGTGTGCTCGCGCCCGGCTGGGGGCACGGGCGGGGGCGCGGTTGAGGCCCGGTTGAGGTTCATCACCTCGGTGAACGGCGTGGAGGCTCCGGTCACGCCCAGACGGGTGAGGACCGGGAAATCCCGGTCACGCGCCGAAGTGTTCACCGGGAGTTCGGCCCCGCGGACCACCCGGCGCACGGGGCGCAAAACGATACTTCGCACCGGCCGCCGCCGTTCGGGTCAGGATCGGAGTCACCGCATGTCGCACCACCACCACGACCACACCCACGAGCACCACCACGAGGCGGTGGAGGGCAGCTGGCGCGACGGGGAGGACGACCGCCCGCTGTCCGTGGCGCGACGCCGGTTCCTGGCCGGGCTGGGCGCGGCCGGTGTCGCCACGACCCTCGGCGCGGCGCCCGCCCACGCGCACGACGACCGCCCGGCCACCCCGGTGAACCCGTGGCGCGGCCGCGACCGGTGGTACGCGGGCGACCACCACATCCACACCAAGTACTCGTCCGACGGCCAGTACGAGGTGGCGCAGCAGGTCGCGAAGGCGCGGGAGCACGGGCTCGACTGGGTCGTCATCACCGACCACGGCGGCGTGGCGCACGAGAAGTTCTCCGTCGGCCAGGTCGCGCCGGACATCGAGCAGGCCCACCGGGCGCACCGGGACGTGCTGGTGTACCAGGGGTTGGAGTGGAACATCCCGGGCGCCGAGCACGCCACCGTGTTCCTGCCGCCGGGTCGGTCCACTGTGGACACCCTGCGGGCGTTCGAGGCGGCGTACGACGGCGGTGTCCTGTCCACCCCGGTCGCGCAGGGCGGCAAGGGGCTGATCACGCGGTCGACGTCGGCGGACGGCGAGCCGTACGCGTTGGCGGCCCTGCGGTTCCTCGAAGCCCAGGTGCTGTCCGGCCGCACCGAGATCGCGCTCATGTTCGCCAACCACCCCGCGCGGCGCGGCGTGGACAGCCCCCACGAGTTCCGCGGCTGGCGGGACGCGGCGCCCGACGTCGCGGTGGGCATGGAGGGCGCGCCCGGCCACCAGGCGGCGGGCATCCGGACGTCGGACGGCGGTCGCGGCGGCGCGCGCGGCTACTACGACGGCTCGCCCAACCAGGACAGCTTCCCCGGCTTCGCGCCGACCGCGACGGAGAACCCGTACCGCACCTACGGCGGGTTCGACTGGATGACCGCCAAGGTCGGCGGTCTGTGGGACTCGCTGCTCGCCGAGGGCCGGCCCTGGTGGGTCACCGCGACGTCCGACGCGCACCAGGTGCACCAGGACACGCACAAGCAGGGCACCGGCGACCACAACGCCACCGGCAGCCGCGGCGCGCCCGTCGACACCGGCACGCCGCAGGTGTACGGCGACTACTGGCCCGGCTTCTACAGCTCCACGCTGGTCGGCGCGGACTCCAAGTCCTACGTGGACGTCATGCGGGGCATGCAGGGCGGCAAGGTCGTCGCGGTGCACGGCCGGATCGTCGACGGGCTGAACCTGCGGGTGCGGTCGCTCGGCGAGGGCGACGAGCGCGGCGTCACCATCGGCGGCCGCACGTTCGTCCGGCGTGGTCACGACGTCGAGGTGGTGATCGAGGTCGACCTGGCGCGCGGCCCGAACTTCGCCGGTGTCGTGCCGCGACTGGCCAAGGTGGACCTGATCGCCGGCCCCGTCACCGGTCCGGCGGCCGACCGCGACGCGTTCACCGCGCCCGCGACGAAGGTGGTGCAGTCGTTCGAGGTGGCCCGCGGCGCCCGCGGCACGGTGAGGTTCACGCACACGTTCCGCCGCGTCGAGGGCGCGTTCTACCTGCGGTTGCGCGGGTCGGACGGCAACCGGCTGACGTCGGACGGCAACCCGGTGATGGACGTGATCGGCGACGCCGACCCGTGGTCGGACCTGTGGTTCTACGCGAACCCGGTGTTCGTGGACGTCATCTGATGGTGTGGCTCGGCGCCGTGCCCGCCCTGCCCGGCGAGCACGGCGCGGCGCACGTGGACGCCGTGCTGCTGGCGGCGCTCGACGGCGACGGAGTGGTGGCGGACTTCGTGTGCACGCACGTCGACCGGGTGGGCCCGGTGTCCGTCACCACGCTGTCCGCGCACGTGCCGGGTGACGTGGACGTGGCCCGTCTGTCGGGCGCACTGGACGGTCCGGTGGTCGTGCTCGGCGACTCCCCCGACTCCCCCGACTCCCCCGACTCGGCCGCCGCACGGGCGGCGCGCGCGGCCCGTGACCGCGCCGACGGGCGTTGCGTGCGGTTCCCCGGCCAGGCCGCGCTCACCGGCACCCACCCCGTCGCGCACGTCGTGGCGGAGTCGGCGATCGACCGGGTCGTGGGGATCGGTGTGCCGGTGTCGCCGGCCGACCCGGTGGAGACGCTCGGGTTCCTGCGCCCGGTGTGCCGTGACGGCGAGCTGGTGCTGTACGTGGAGCCCGCCGTGGGCGGCGTGCTGCGGCCGGCCGAGGCGGAGAGCCCGCACGAGTGCTGCGGGGGCCATTGACCGGCTCGCGCGCGCCGTTGGCCGAGGTGGTGGTGGAGGCGTGGTGATCGCGGGTCGGCGGCCGGCCCGGCCGGGGGTCAGCGGGCGGCCGGTTCGACCGCGGCGAACCCGGCGCCGAGGCGGTCGATCATGACGCCGATGAGGTCGGACAGCTCGGGCCGGTCGGGGGTGTCGAGCCACCAGCCGACGACCACCCGCAGGGTGGCCATGACCGTGGCGGCGAACATCACCGGGTAGAGGTCGGCGGCGGGGTCGACGCCCACCCGTGCGGCCACTGCGGCGGCCAGCTCCCGTTCCTGCGCGGCGAACGCGGCCACCTGGTGCGGCAGGAGTGACGGGTTGCCGCGCAACGCCCGCAGCTGCGCCACCCGTTCCGGGTCGATCCGCTCGGGGACGACCTCGACCAGCGCGTGGTGCAGGGCTGACAGCACCGGCTCGGACCCCGGCCGTTCGGCGAAGGCGCGGACGAACGCGGCGGCGGTGGCGACGTCGCCCGCCACCACGGCTTCCTCTTTGGACGAGAAGTAGTTGAAGAACGTGCGCAGCGACACGCCCGCCTCGTGCGCGACCTGCTCGACGGTCACCCCGTCGAGGCCGTGCGCCACGCACAGCCTCAGGGCGGCATCGGCCAGCGCCGTCCGAGTGGCCAGCTTCTTGCGTTCACGCAGTCCCGACACGCGCGAAAGTGTCGCACCCGCCCGCGGTCGTCCGGGGCAGGCGCGACACGTGTCCCGCCGTGATCGCCTAGTGGGCGTCGGCCAGCTCGGCGGCCAGGCGCTCGTCACCGCTGAGCGTCTTGAGCGGCTTCTCCTTGATGAACAGCACCGCCAGCAGCGCCAGCACCGCGATCGGCGCTCCGATCAGGAACAGCTCGGCGGTCGCCGTGGCGTAGATGTCGCGCACGATCACGCGCATCGGCTCGGGCAGCAGCGCCAGGTCCGGCACCGTGCCCGCGGCGCCGCCCAGGGCCGGGCCGAACTTCTCCTCGCTCAGGGCCGTGACCCGGTTGGCGAGCACCGCGCCCAACGCGCTCACGCCGATCGCACCGCCGAGGCTGCGGAAGAACGTGAGCGTGGACGTGGTGGCGCCGAGGTCGCGGGCCGGCACGTCGTTCTGCGCGGCCAGGACGAGGTTCTGCATCATCATGCCGACGCCGATGCCGAGCACCGCCATGTGCACGCTCACCGTGAACACGCTCGTGTTAGCGTCGATCGTGGCGAGCAGCAGCATCCCGCCGACCATGATCGCGGCGCCGGCGACCAGGAACGCCTTCCACCTGCCCCACTTGGTGATCAGCTGACCGGCCACCGTGGACGACACCAGCAGGCCGAAGATCAGCGGCAGGCTCATCAGGCCCGCCTGCGTCGGCGTCTTGCCCAGTCCGATCTGGAAGTACTGGGACAGGAAGACCGTGCCGCCGAACATCGCCACGCCCACCAGGGCGCTGGCCAGCGTCGTCCACGCGACCGTGCGGTTGGCGAAGATCGTCAGCGGCACGATCGGGTCGGCCGCCCGCGACTCCACCCAGACGGCCAGGCCCAGCAGCACCACGCCGACCGTGACGAGCAGCGCCGTCCAGCCGGACGCCCACGCGAACTGGTTTCCGGCCAGCGTCGACCAGACCAGCAGCGTCGACACGCCGCCCACGATCAGCGCCGCGCCCAGGTAGTCGATCTTGACCTCCTTGCGCACCACCGGCAGGTTCAGCGTGCGCTGGAGCAGGAGGATCGCGGCGAGCGTGAACGGCACGCCGATGAAGAAGCACCACCGCCAGCCGAGCCACGACGTGTCCACCATGAGACCGCCGATCAGCGGGCCGGCGACCGTGCCGACGCCGAAGACGGCGCCGAAGATGCCGGCGTACCGGCCCATCTCGCGCGGCGGGATCATCGCTGCCATCACGATCGTGGCGAGCGCCGTCATGCCGCCCGCGCCGAGGCCCTGGACGACGCGGCTGGCGATGAGCACCTCGACGTTCGGCGAGAAGCCGGCGATGAGGGAGCCGACGACGAAGAGGCCGAGGGACAGCTGGATGAGGAGCTTGCGGCTGTAGAGGTCGGCGAGCTTGCCCCACAGCGGCACCGTCGCCGTCATGGCGAGGAGTTCCGTGGTGACGACCCACGTGTAGACGGACTGCGAGCCGTGCAGGTCGGCGATGATGCGCGGCAGGGCGTTCGACACGATGGTCGAGGCCAGGATGGACATGAACATGCCCAGCATCAGGCCGGACATCGCCTGGATCACGTCCCGGCGCGAGGTCGTGCCGGTTTCGGTGGACATCTCTCCCCCAGTGGTGTCGTTCTGCGTCAAGACTTTCGTGGACGTCGCAGGCGAGCGCCTTCGCCGTCGCCTTCGGGACGGCCTGGGTCAGCGGCCACTCCCCCGCCTAGCCCCGCCGTACCCCTACCTCTGGCTGGGGCTGTGCCAGCCCTTGCGCGATCAGGTCGAGGGCTTCGATCAGCAACTCGGGCAGCGGGGCCTCCGTGCCGGCCCACCGGACGACCGCGACCCGGAACGCCGCCCCGGCCGCGGCGCCGAGCAGCAGCGGGTAGAGGTGGTCGGCGGGCAGCCCGACCCGTTCGGCGATCCCGGCCACCAGGTCCCGTTCCACGGCCTCACCGCCGGAGAACACCTTGGCCAGCAGCACCGGGTGCTGCTGCACCACCCGCATCCGCTGGACCCACAACTCGCGGTCGTCGGCCAGTTCGGCGGCGACCTCCGCCACCAACGCCTCCCGCACGGCCGCCGCGGCCAGCAGATCGGCCGGTTGGGCGAGGACGCGGGCGCGGATGCGCGGGCCGGCGTCGGGATCGGGGCAGAGGACGGAGTCCTCCTTGCCGGCGAAGTAGTTGAAGAACGTTCGAGGCGAGACGTCGGCGGCGGCACTGATGTCCTCGACCGTCACCTGGTCGAGCCCGCGCTCCGCGACCAGGCGCACGGCGGCACGGCTCAACGCCGCCCGAGTCCGCCGCTTCTTGCGGTCACGCAGCCCTTCAGCCGCCTGCACGGTCACTCGATCAGGGTAGGGAAAAACGTGCACCTTCTGCAACTTTGCAGGTCGTGCACCTTTGTGATCCCGGCCATCCCCCCACCGCGCTCAGCCGCCGGTCGGCGTTGCCGCCAGACGGAACGGCGACCGTCCCTGAGTGGTACCCATCGGACACACGGGGGTTCCGCACCCACACGTTGACCGCCTGTTCGAACGCCGGCCGGCGCCGGGTGTCCGATCAGGTGGTGTCCGACGGCTCTCACGCCTGGCACGAGGGATTTTCGGCCGACGTCGCGGGAACGTCGCCGTGCCTGTGTCACCGAGACGCGTGACCGTCCACTTGGAACCTCCTCGCGAGTGCGGGCGCTAGGGTGCCGGAAGGCCCGATCGACTCGCGTAGGGAGAACGATGCTCCGCAGCACTCGCCTCTTCGGCCCGAAGCGCCGGGTGACCTTCTCACTGCCGCTCGACCAGCCGCGCGGACCGGTGAGCGTCGTCGGCACGTTCAACGACTGGACGCCCGGCGTCCACGAACTGGTCCCGCGCCGGGACGGCACCCGCACGGTGACCGTGATCCTCCCGCCCGGCACGCACCGGTTCCGCTACCTCGGCGACGGCGGCCACTGGTTCGACGACTCCGACGTCCCCCACGTCGACCACCACGGTTGCGTGATCACCATCGACACGACCGACGGCTGACGGCTGACGGCCCCGCGGGCCCGTCAGCGCGGGGCCAGGACGTGCTCGGGCATGCCGAGCATGTCGGCCAGGGAACGGAGTTCCGCCTCGAACAGCTCGCCCGCGTGGTCGCCCAGGAACCTGAGCTGGCCCATGACCTCCATGCAGATGACGCCGTAGAGGCGCACCCAGCAGCGGAGGAAGAGGGCGATGGTCGAGTCCGGCACGGGGAGTTCGATGCGGCGGCGGAACTCGGCGACCGTCTCCGGCAGCAGGGCCGCGGAGTCCTCGGGCAGCGGTTCGCCGCGGGAGGCGAGGAAGGCCGCGAAGAGTCCGGCGAAGACCTTGCCGAACCGGTAGCGGGCGTCGCTGAGACGGGGTTTGCCCGCTTCGGCGGTGGGCGGGGTGACCATGGTGAGCTGGAACTCGAACGCGTGGTCCAGCGCCCAGCGGCGGAGCGCACGGCTGGCGAGCACGATCTGACGCGCCGGGTCCTCGTGGGCGGTGGCCGCGACGACTCCGTTGAGGAGGGCGGTCATCTCGTCCAGGACGTCGAGGACGATGGCGTCGGTGAGGTCGTCGACGCTGCGGAAGTAGCGGTACAGGGCCGGGGAGCTCATGCCGAGATCCCGCGAGACGGCGCGGATCGTGAGGCCCTCGACGCCGTCGACCGCCACGCGCCGACGTGCCGCGAGCACGATGTCCTTCGTCGCCGTCAGCCGCACGCGCTCCCGCCACGGCACCCGACCGGTCGCCGCATCGCCACCGACCACCGTTCCACCCTTCCCGGCCCGACTCCGACCGCTCGAATGTGAATGAGTATCGCATCCACGGTTCGGAGGACCGAACTGCGACACACTGTAACAAGACGGACTGTATGTAGCTTCTGCAATAGGGGGCTGCTAGGGTTTCGGCCAAATTCAGAGGTAGCGGAGGTGGTCTTGTCCAGTTCTGCGAGCCCCTACGAGTTAGGGCCCGATCTGGGCTCCTGTGCCGTGCTGTTGCACCCGACGGCCAAAACCGACGCCGCCTCACTCGTGGCGTGCTGCCGCACCGGTGACCCCCAAGCGTGGCAGGAGCTCATCCGTCTGTTCAACCCGCTGGTGTGGACGGTCGCCCGGTCGTTCGGGCTGTCCACGGCGGACTGCGAGGACGTCTCCCAGCTGACGTGGCTGCGGGTGGTGGAGCACATCGGTTCCCTCCGGGAGCCGGATCGAGTGAGCGCGTGGATCGTGACGGCGGCGCGACGGGAGGCGTTGCGACACCTGATGAAGTCGGCGAAGCACGTGCCGGTGGGTGATCCGATCACCCCGGACGTGGCGGACGGCGCGAAACCCGAGGACGGGTTGCTGGCCGCGGCGGAGCGCACGCGGGTGTTCACCGCGATCCGCCAACTGCCACCCGAGCACCAAGCCCTGCTCGGCCTGCTGATCCAGGACCCACCGCCGAGCTACGACGAGATCAGCAGCGCGCTGGGTGTGCCGCGCGGTTCGATCGGACCCACCCGGCGACGCATACTGAACCGCCTGCGGGAACTGCTGGACGAGGATTCCTGACAACCGGGGCAATTCCCCACCGTTGTGGATTGCCCACCGTGGCGGACTTTCCCCGCTGCGGTTTTTTCTTGCCCTCGATTGCGCCGCTCATTGTTGCCGATTCAACGTGATGAGTCGCCACTGCCGCGCTCGTCCGCCACGGGTTCCGGAGAGTTGGCCAGGCGATCCCGGACGACCTTGACGGCCACGTCGTCGAAGGTGTCCGGGGCCTGGCCCAGGAAGTCGCGCAATCGCGCCACTAATTCGTCGTCCGCCGGGACCTGAGTGTCGTCCATCTCAGCCAGGCCGCCCTCCCCAGTCAGGCCGGGAGAGTGGAGTCCCCGTCCTCCCCGCATTCCCAACCGTCGGCAATGCCGTCGTACCTTACACGATACTGGGGCTTACTCCCTGGTAGTGGAAGTATCGACCGGCACGTCATCCCGACATCCGAGCGAGGAAGTCGGTGGTGACCCCGCCGAGTCGGAATTCCGGGTGGTCGAGCACCCCGCGGTGGAAGTCGACGGTGGTGCTGAGACCGGGTCCGGAGATGCGGTACTCGGCGAGCGCGCGGCGCATCCGGGCCAACGCCGCGTCGCGGTCCTCGCCCCACACCACGAGCTTCGCGATGAGCGAGTCGTAGTAGGGCGGGATGGAGCCGCCGGGCACGACGTGCGAGTCGACCCGCACGCCGGGGCCGCCGGGTGGCAGCAGGTGCTCCACCCTGCCGGGTGTCGGCGCGAACGCCCGGTCGGGGTCCTCGGCGTTGATGCGGCACTCCACGGCGTGCCCGCGCAGCCGCACGGACGCCTGGTCGAACGACAGGGGCTCGCCGGCGGCGACCCGCAGCTGTTCGGCGACGAGGTCGACCGACGTCACCATCTCGGTCACGGGGTGCTCGACCTGGATGCGGGCGTTGCACTCCATGAACCAGAAGTTCCGGTCCTCGTCGAGGAGGAACTCCATGGTGCCCGCGCCGCGGTAGCCGACGGCCTTGGCGCCCTCCACGGCCGCCGCGCCGATCCGCTCGCGGAGGTCGTCGTCCACGGCGGTGGACGGCGACTCCTCGATGAGCTTCTGGTTGCGGCGCTGCACGGAGCAGTCGCGTTCGCCGAGGTGGACGGCGTTGCCGTGGGAGTCGCACAGGATCTGCACCTCGATGTGCCGGGCGGGCTGGAGGTAGCGCTCCAGGTAGACCGACGGGTCGGAGAACAGGGCCTGCGCGTCGGCGCGGGTGGTGCGGTAGGCGTGCGGCATGTCCTCGCGCCGCCGCACGACGGTGATGCCGCGCCCGCCGCCGCCCGCGGAGGCCTTGAGGACGACCGGGTAGCCGATGTCGTCGGCCACGGCCAGCGCCTCGTCCGCGGACGTCAGGGGCGTGATGGTGCCGGGCAGGAGCGGCAGCCCGGCCTTCTGCATCAGCTGACGGGCGGTGGACTTGTCGCCCAGCGCTTCCATGACGTCGGGCGGCGGCCCGACGAACGTGATGCCGTGCGCCGCGCAGATCTCGGCGAAGTACGGGTCCTCGGACAGGAACCCGTAGCCGGGGTGGACGGCGTCCGCACCGGTCTTGACCGCCGCGCCGACGATGTTGGGTATGTGCAGGTAGCTCTGCTTGGCGGGGGCGGGCCCGATGTGCACCGCCTCGTCGGCGAGCGCCACGTGGAGGGCGTCGGCGTCGGCCGTGGAGTGCACCGCGACGGTGGCGATGCCCAGTTCCCGGCAGGTCCGGATGATGCGGACCGCGATCTCGCCCCGGTTGGCGACGAGGACCTTGCGGAACATCAGTCCACCGGCTCGAACTCGAAGAGCGGCTGGTCGAACTCGACCATGTCGCCGTCGCCGGCGAGCACGGCGGTGATGCGGCCGGCCCGGTCGGCGGTGATGGGGTTGAGGAGCTTCATCGCCTCGACGATGGCGAGCTGGTCGCCGGCCGCGACGACGTCGCCGACGGCCACGAACGGGGCCGCGCCGGGGTTGGGTGCGGCGTAGAACGTGCCGACGAGCGGCGACCTCACGGTCAGCCCGGACGGGGGTGTCGGGGCCGGTGGGGCCGGCGTGGGGGCGATCGCGGTGGCCGTCCCGGCGGCGGGGGCGGCGGGGACGGCGGCGGCCTCCCAGTCGACCTCGACCTCGTTGCGCCCGGCGCGCAGGTGGACCCGGCGCACCGGGCGACCCATGGTGAGGATGAGGTGTTCGGCCTCGGCACGCAGCTCGGCCAGCGACATCGGCGGGTCGAACGGGTCCTGTGGCGAGGTGCCGTAGGTGATGACGGCGTCGGTGCTCACGGCGGTGGCCCTCTCGGTCAGGGACGGTCGGTCGGGGTGCGGGGGTCGGGGTCGCCGAACCCGCGGTGGTCGGGGTGGCCGGACCCGGTGTCCGGGTCGTCGGAGGCCGCAGGGTGGCCGGACCCGGCGGGGTGGCCAGATCCGGCGGGGTGGCCGGACCCGGCGGGGTCGTCCGCCCCGGCGGCGTCGGGGTGGCCGAACCGGCTGAACCGGTCGTACCGCTGCTCCCGCAGCCGCTCCCCGTCCAGGTCGGACAGCTCGGTCAGGCAGCGCAGCAACGCGGACCGCAGCGCTCCGGACGCGGCGTCGTGGTCGGTGTGCGCGCCGCCGGGCGGTTCGGGCACCACTCCGTCCACCACGCCGAGGCGCAGCAGCTCGGGCGCGGTGACGCGCAGCGCTTCGGCGGCGCGGTCGGCCGAGGCGGCGTCGCCGAACAGGATGGTCGACGCGCCTTCCGGGCTGATCACGGAGTAGTAGGCGTGTTCGAGCATCAGGACCCGGTTGCCGACGGCGAACGCGAGCGCGCCGCCGCTGCCGCCCTCGCCGGTGACGACGGCGATGGTCGGCACGGTCATCCGGGACATGCGCAGGATGCACTCGGCGATGGCGTTGCCCTGGCCGCGCTGCTCGGCCTCGACGCCGGGGAACGCTCCGGGCGTGTCGACCAGGGCGATCAGCGGGAGCCTCAGCCGGTCGGCGAGGTCCATGAGGCGGCGGGCCTTGTGGTAGCCGGAGGGTTGCGGCATGCCGAAGTTGCGGCGCACGAGTTCGTCGGTGCGGTGGCCCTTCTGGTGGCCGACGAACACGACGGGCCGGCCGCCGAGCCGGGCGAGCCCGCCGACGACGGCGGGGTCGTCGGCGGAGAGCCGGTCGCCGTGCAGCTCGACGAAGTCGTCGAACACGCGGGCGGCGTGGTCGAGGGTGGTGGGCCGGCCGACGTCGTGCGCGCCGCGCACCACCTCGGCGGCGGGCCGCGGCGTGAGCGCGGACGGGTCGGTGACGTAGTCGCCGCCGGTCTCGGGGTCGCCGGGCGCGTGCAGGGCGAGCAGCCGGGCCAGCGTCGGCCGGGTCGACTCGCGGGGCACGACCAGGTCGAGCATCCCGTTGTCGCGCAGGAACTCGGCGGTCTGGAACGACGGCGGCAGGTCCTGCCGGATGGTCTGCTTGATCACCTGGGGTCCGGCGAACCCGATGCGCGCGCCCGGTTCGGCGAGGATGACGTCGCCGAGCACGGAGAACGACGCGGTCGCGCCGCCGTAGGTGGGGTCGGTGTTGAGGTTGACGACGAGGACACCCGCCTCGCGCAGCCGGCCGATCTCCTGGCTGGTCTTCGCGAGCTGCATCAACGAGATCGTGCCCTCCTGCATGCGGGCGCCGCCGGAGGCGGAGATCAGCAGCAGCGGGGTGCGGGTGTCCAGCGCGAGGCGGGCGGCGCGGGCGACGAGTTCGCCGGTGAGGCCGCCGACGCTGCCGCCCATGAAGGCGAAGTCCAGCGCCGCGACCACGACCGGGTGACCGTCGATGGTGGCCCGCCCGCACACCGCGGCCTCGTTGCGGCCGGTCTTGCGCTGCGCGCCGGCGAGCCGTTCGGGGTAGGGCACCTTGTCGCGGAACGACAGCACGTCGACCGGCCGCAGGTCCGCGTCGACCCGGTCCAGCGATCCCGGGTCCAGCAGCAGGTCCAACCGTCGGGCGAGGTCGAGCCGCAGGTGGTGGGAGCAGTCCGGGCACACCTCGTGGTGGCGGTGCAGCCGGCGCAGGTACACGAACGCGCCGCACGACGGGCAGCGCGTCCACTGGACGTCGTCGGTGGTGGCCGGGCCGGTCGACATGGTCGTCATGTCACACCTCGACCAGCTTCGGCTCTTGCGTGACGGCGGCGCGCTTGCGGATGAACAGGCCGGCGAGCGCGCCCGCGGCCACGAACACGACGCCGACCCAGATGGCGGGGATCATGCCGTGGACGAACGCCTCGGCGGCGTCGGCGGGCTGCCGGATCTCGACGTCGGCGAAGTACTCGGTGAACACCGTGGTGAGGACGGCGATGCCGAGGGCGCCGCCGATCTCGCGGACGGTGTTGTTCGCGCCGGACGCCTTGCCGTGCTCGCTGGGCCGCACGGAGCCGAGGACGACGGCGGTGGTCGGCGCGAACACGAGGCCCATGCCGATGCCGGCGATCACCATCGGCGGCACGAGGTCGCCGTACGGGGTCGTGGTGGTGGCGAGGGTGGCGATCCAGCCGAGGCCGACGCCCTGGAGGGCGAGGCCGAGGGCCATGAGCTTCCCGCCGCCGACCTTGTCGGTGATCAGCCCGGCGAGCGGGGCGACGATCATCGGCATGGCGGTCCACGGCAGGGTGCGCACGCCGGCTTCGAGCGGCGAGAACCCGAGCGGTCCCTGGAGGTACTGGGCGAGGAAGAAGATGGAGCCGAACACGCCGAAGTACATGGACAGCGAGACGACGTTGCTGAGCACGAAGTTGGGGATGCGGTAGAACCGCAGCGGCAGCAACGGGTTGGGCGCCTTGCGCTCCCACAGCACGAACGCGACCAGCAGCACCAGGGCGACGCCGAACGCGCCGAGGATCTGCGGTGACGTCCAGCCTTCGTCGCCGGCGCGCACGATGCCCCACACCAGCGACGTGATCAGGCCGGTCACCAGGACCACACCGGGGATGTCGAGGCCTCGGTCCGCGCCGCGGCTCTCGCTGATCGCCCACAGCACGAGCGGTGCGGCGATCGCGCCGACGGGCAGGTTGACCCAGAAGATCCACGTCCAGTCGAGGCCCTCGGTGACGGCGCCGCCGACCAGCGGGCCGAGGGCGACGCCGAGGCCGTTGATGCCGCTCCAGATGCCGATGGCGGCGCTGCGCATCTTCTCCGGCACGGCCGCCGCGAGGATCGTCAGCGACAGCGGCAGGATGGCCGCCGCGCCCACGCCCTGCACGACGCGCGCCGCGATGAGGGAGCCGCTGGAGTCGGCCAGGGCGCACGCCACCGAGCCGAGGCTGAACACCGCGATGCCGATGAGGAACACCAGCCTGCGCCCGTACCGGTCGCCGAGGGCGGCGGCGGTGAGGAGCATGCCCGCGAACGCCAGCACGTAGGCGTTGACGACCCACTGGAGGGTCGTCTGGTCCGCCGAGAAGTCCTCGGCGATCTGCGGCAGCGCGTTGGTCACCACCAAGTTGTTCAACGCCACCACGAACATCGGGACGGAGCTGGCGAGGATCGCCCACCCCAGCCCGACCCGCCGCGTCGGTGCGGTTGTCATCTTCTTGCCTCCCATGTTGTTCACTCGCCCGAGGCCTGGAGCCGGAACTGCCAGTGCGAGAACAGGCGGTGCTCGCGGTGCAGGCGGAGCAGCACCTCGACCACCCGGTCCACCACGGCCGCGTCGGTGACGGGCCGGGTGGGGTCGACCTGGCGCCACGCGCGTTCCAGGCTCAGCAGCAGCACCGCGCCGTCGGGGAACGGGTCGGACAGCACCCGTCCCGAGTGCACGACGAGGTGGACGGCGGCGGCTCCGGCGTGGATGGCGCTGTACCGCTCGGCCAGGCGGAAGATCTCGGCGGACGACGCGTGGTCGCGGCCCATCGTCGTCTTCAGGTCGGCCAGTTCGGCGCGCAGCCGGTCGAGTTCGGCGAGGAGCAGTTCGGCGACGTCCGCGCCGCGGTGGAACCAGTCGCGCTGGCGCGCGTCGGGGTGGCTGTCGGCGAACGCGCGGAGGGCCTTGACGGACGTGGGCAGGGCGAGCACGGTCTCGTCGCCGCCGCGGCTGAACAGCAGCTGCTCGGCGGGCTTCCACTCGGGCAGCTCGGCGTCGATGTCGAACTGGGTCGCGACGCGCTGCTCGGCCTCGCCGCGCGCGTCGGCGGGGGTTTCGGCCGCGGCGCGCAGGATGCCGTCGAGCTGCAGGGCGATGTTCTTGAGGTTCACGACGGTGTTGCCGTCGGCGAAGATGGCGACCAGCACGTCGCGGAGCATCTTCTGGTAGATGCCGTAGTGCGGGTGCGACCGCAGGTACAGGCGGGCGCCGAGGACGACCGACAGCTGGGCCATCGTGCGTTCCAGCAGGGTCGGCACGAAGTACTTGACGACCGACGAGAACACGCTGGTCTGGGCGGGGTTGCCCTGGAGGCCGCGGACGGCGCCGGTGCTGACGGCGTCGGCCAGGGCGAGGTCGGCGAAGCACTCGGCGAGCTGGCGGCGCGAGTACGGGATGTCGGCGACCTTCTGGCCGAAGATCTCGCGGCCGACGACGAAGTCGCAGGTGACGCGCAGCGCGGTGTCGACGGCGCCGAGCGCCATGCTGCTGATCGTGGTGCGGGCGACCTGGGCGCTCTTCAGCGCGATCTCCAGGCCTTGGCCTTCGGCGCCGAGGCGGTTCTCGTCGGGCACGAACAGCCGGTCGAGGCGGATGCCGCTCATGTCGAGCGCGCGCAGGCCGTGCAGCCGCTCGTTGGGCAGCTCCACGATGGCGCCCGCCGGCGCCTTGCGCTTCTCCACGGCGAAGATGGACCAGTCGCCGGGGCCGCCGCGCGCGCCGGTGCGGGCGTGGACGGAGACGACGTCGGCGATGGTGGCGTTGCCGATGAGGTACTTCTCCCCCGTCAGCAGGTAGCCGCCGTCGACCTTCTCGGCGCGCATCTCGTTGGACAGCACGTCGCTGCCGTGGTGCCGCTCGGACAGGCCCCACGCCATGCGGGTGCCGCGGTTGATGGCGTCCACGAAGTAGCGGCGCTGCTCCTCGGTGCCCGCGATCCACGCGGGCATGAACGCCAGGTCGGTGAGCATCAGCGCGGTGGCGGACGTGGGGTCGCGGCGGGCGACCAGGCGCAGGAGGTTGAACCCGACCTCGACGTCGCCCGCCCGGCCGCCCCAGCGCTCGGGCAGGCAGTACTCGTGCACCCGCCAGCGCTGCAGCTCGCCGACCAGCTCGAACGGGAACTCCTCGCGCTCGTCCAGTTCCAGGACCCGTTTGAACGACATGAGGTTCGCGTCGTCGTGGGGGTCGCCGAGGTAGCGCTCCAGCTCCTCGGTCAGCTCGGTCATCCGGCGCACGGTCATGCCGGGGTGCCTCCTTCGGCGAGCGGCAGCGGAGCCGCGGCGAACAGCCGTCCGGTGGCGTGCAGGTCGCGCACCACGGCGAGGGCGGGGTCGGCGTCTTCGACGCGCAGCCGGTCGGTGACGCGGTGCGCGCGGTCGAGGAGCAGGGCGAGGGTGGCGGTGAGCCAGCCCGTCGAGCCGGGTGGCGCGCCGAACAGGGCGCGGGACCGGTTGAACCACCACAGGTGCGCGCAGGACGCGGCGGCGTGCAGGAAGCAGAACCGCTCGGCGCGGTCCAGCGGGTCGCCGTGGCGGCGGGCGGCGAGCGCGGTCTCCAGCCGGTCCAGCAGCACGAGGGCGCGCCGGTCGGTGACGCGGGTGCGGATGGCCGCCGCCACGTAGGGCAGGGACTGGGTGACGTCGTCCCGGCCCCGCGTGGACAGCTCCAGCTCGTCGAGCCGCAGCGGCGGCAGGTCGGCGTCGAGGTCGAACGCGGCGGCCGGCGGCGTGGAGTCCGTGGCGGTGCCCGACAGCTGCATGGCGACGAGCCGCAGGTTCGCGGTGGGGCCGGTGTCGATGTGCCGCACCACGGCGTTGTCGCGGCGCATCACGTCGAACGGGGTGTCCGGCAGGAGGCTGCGGGTGCCGAGCACGTCCGCGCAGCGGGCGAAGACCTCCTCGGAGAGGTCCGTGGCGACCTTCTTCGCCACGCTGGACCACAGGCTCTGGCCGGCCGGGTTGGTGTGCAGGGCGCGGGCGCACGCGGTCGCGACGACGTCCACGGCGAGCAGCGCGGCGGCGGCCGTGCCCAGCTCGCGGCGGTTGCGCTCGTGCTCCACGACGGGCCGGCCCGCGACGACGTGCCGTTCGGCGAAGTCGAGGGCGAGGCGCAGGCCGGTGTCGGCGGCGGCGAGGTTCGCGCCCGTGCTCATGGCCCGCACGACCTGCATCGCCTTCATGGCGATCTCCATGCCGCGGCCGGGTCTGCCGAGGGTCGCGGCCGCGGGCAGCGGCACCCGGTCGAACCGGAAGCGGGTGAAGTCGACGCCGCGCATGCCGGCGGTCGGGATGTTCGGGCCTCGGGCCTTGTCGACGGCGGCCTCGTCCACCAGGGCGGCGGTGAACGCGGCCGGGCCGCGACCGCCGCTGCGACCGATCAGCACCAGGGCCCTGGCCCGCTCGCCGAGGCCGACCATCCACTTGTCGCCGGTGACGAGCCAGCCGTCCGGCGCCGGCTCCAGCCGGCAGCCGTTGGCGAGGAGGTCGCTGCCGTGGTCCGGCTCGGACAGCGCGAACCCGATCGGGTGGCCGGCGCGGAGGAGGTCGACGACGTGGCGGCGCTGCTCGTCGTCGCCGGCGAGGAGCACGCAGGTCGCGGCCGTGATGCTCATCATCGCGTGCGGCATGACGGTGAGGTCGCGGCGGGCGGCCACCCGCACCAGCGCCAGCGTGGCGTCCATCGTGGACAGCGTGCCGCCGTGCTCGGGCGGCACGAACGACAGCGCCAGGGCGTCCCGGAGCGGGGCGAGGTCGGGCCGGCCGGCGGTGGCGTCCCGGGTGACGGCGGCGGCGAACCCGTGCGGGTTGTCCGCGTCGCGGGGGTCGCCGAGCCGCCGGTCCAGCTCGACGGCGGGGTGCGCGAGGGTCGTCGTCACGACGCCACCTTCGGCACGGGCCGGTAGTCGCCGCACAGGGCGGGCAGCCGCACGCCGTTGACGGCCAGCTGCCGCACGCGGGTGGTGAACGCGGCGCCGGTGAGCAGGTGCCCGGCCACGTCGGCGACGCGCCGGTTCGCGGGCGCGGCCAGGTACGAGCCGCGCACCCACTCGTTGAACGCGCCCATCGCCGGGCCGCACCACACCTGGAAGTCGGCGGTGCGGTCGGCGTCACCGACCACGGCCCAGCGCGACGCCATGCCGAGGTACCAGCGGAACACCAGCGCCATGCGGCGCTTCGGGTCGTCGGCGGCACGGCGCAGCTGATCGGGGTCGCGGCGGGTGAAGTACTCCACGACGTCCTGCCACACGTCGTCCACGGGGCGGCGGAGGACCTGCCGCTCCAGCCGGTCCCGCTCGGCCGGCGGCAACGCCTCCAGGCCGTCGTAGGTGCGGTACAGCTCGTAGAGGCGCTTGGCGCGCATCGGGAACAGCGTGCCCTTCTTGAGCACCTGCAGCTCGACACCCAGCTCGAACATGTCCGCCGCGGGCGCCATCTCGACGTCCGCCGCGCCCGCGGACGCGAGCAGCTTGCGCGTCGCGTCCGACGTGCCGGACTCCAGGCACGCCTGGTTCACCGACCCGGTGACCACGTAGTCCGCGCCCATCGCGAACGCGGCCGCGGCGGCGTGCGGGGTGCCGATGCCGCCCGCCGCGCCGACCCGGACGGTGTAGCCCAGTTCCCGGCGCACCAGGTCGCGCTGCCGCAGGATCGACGGGAACAGCACGGTCAGCGGGCGGCGGTCCGTGTGCCCGCCGGAGTCCGCCTCGGCGGTGATGTCGTCGGCCAGCGGCACGTGGGCCGCCAGCTCGGCCTGCTCGGCGGTAATCAACCCGTCGGCGAGGAGCCGGGACACGGTCGCGGGCGGCGCGGGCCTCAGGAACCGGTCCGCCACCTCGACCCGCGACACCTTGGCGATCAGCCGGTTCTCGGCGACGACGCCGTGCGGGCCGCGCTTCAGGCCGGCCAGCCGGTAGCGCACCACGTGCGGGGTGAGGTCCATGAACGCCGACGCCTCGACGCACCGCACGCCGTGCCGCAGGTACAGCTCGACGGCGCGGCGCTCCAACTCCTCCTCGCTGGGGCTGTGGATCAGGTTCGCCGCGAACGGCAGGCCGGGGATCTCCGCGGCGAACCGGCGCAGCGCCGCCTCCACCCGGTCCGGCAGCAGCCCGGCCGCGCCGAACGACGCCAGGTACCCCGCCCTGGCCAGGGCGATCACCAGGTCCTCCGACGCGATGCCGCCCGCCATCGCGCCCGCCACGTACGCGTACCGCACGCCGTGGTGGGCGCGGAACTCCGGCGAGCCCAGCTGCTCGGGCGGCAGCGGTCCGACGGCGGCGACCACGGACGAGTCGTCCGCCGGGCGGGCGGTGGTGACGCCCACGCCGTGGTCCGTGCGGACCACGTAACAGGGCTCGTGCAGCCTGGTCAGCGTCTCGTAGACGCCTTCCGGGTCCGTGCGCACCACTGTCGTGGCGCCGATGGTGGCGGTCATCGCGCGTCCTCCTGGATCTGGACCGAGACGTCGGTCAGTTCGTAGATCCGCAGGCCGGGGCCCCCGTCGTCGTCGCCGGTGTGCCGCCAGACCGACGAGTCGGCGACGACGACCGTCCGGCCGTCCTCCGCGCGGACCTCCTTGACGTGCAGCTCGAACGTCATCTCCGCGTCGGTGCGCAACACCTGGCCGCGGTACTTCCAGCCCATCGGCACGTCCACGGGCAGCCGGAACACCGGTCGGGTGAACCGGTCGCCGAGCCCGGCCTCGATGGCGAACACCTGCAACGCCTGGATCACCGACTCCACGCCGAGCGAGCCGGGCATGACCGGGTCGCGGTGGAAGTGGCAGGAGAAGTACCAGTCGTCGTGGTCGATGCGCCGCACGCCGCGCACGTAGCCCTTGCCGTGCGCGCCGCCGTCCGGGACGAGGCCGACCTCGTCGACGAGCCGGACGTGGCCGTCGGCCAGGCGCAGCGAGCCCCGGAACCACCGGTCGTCGGACCGGACCGCGAGCGTGCGGTGGTCGGCGGGGTGCTCGTCCAGCCACGTCGGCGTGCGCCTGCCCGCGTCGAGGCCGACCTGGTTGGCCAGCGCCTGCTCGCTGAAGTACCCGAACAGGGACTCGCCGACGTAGAACACCTCGCCGTCGGCGGACAACTCGTAGCGGAAGCTCTGGAGCGTCGCGCCCGGCACGGCCCGGCTGGACAGCATCTCCGAGCGGTGCCGGATCGTCCGGCCGCGCAGGTCGACGTCCTTGACGTAGGTGGCGCGGCCGTCGAGGTTGCGGATGCTCAGCTCCTCGTCGGGGCTGGCGAGCGTCGCGCCCAGGTAGTAGCCGAGGAGGATCGCGGCCTGCAGCGAGGACTCCATCAGGATCGCGTTGACGGGCTGCGGGGTGGAGTTCTCGTGGAAGTACCAGGCCTCCGGTGGCGCGTCGTACTCGGTCTCCATGCGCGCGCCGGGCTTGAGGACGCCACGCGTGCCGTCGAGCCGCATGATCCGGTCGACGAACCGGAAGTCGCCGTTCGGGATGTACGGCGCCCGGCGGTTCGCGTAGATCTCGAACTCCGGGCCCATCGCCGTGGCCAGGTCGCCCTTGGCGGCGTGCGCCAGGTGCAGCTCGTTGATGAACGCGACCTCGCCCTGGTGGTTGCGGCGGCCCAGGAACGGCGGGATGCCGCCCGGACCGGGCCGGTAGGGCGTGCCCGGCTTCTCGCGGACCTGCATGCCGAAGTCGCGCATGGAGATGATCGGCTTGTCCCCGTCGTACACCACGATGTCCGCGATCACGGTGGGCCGCGGCAGCATGGTGACCTCGGTGACCTCCACGTGGTAGCGGATGTTCGGGGTCTTCGGCGTGATCTGGCCGCGCACCTTCACCTCGGTGTGCAGGCCGGGCACGGACTGGAACTCCGCGTCCGGCAGCACGAGGTGCAGGCCCAGGTACATGGCGTAGACCTGGAGCAGCTGCACGCCGCCCTCGGCGACGAGCGAGCCCGCCAGCACCGGGTCGCCGGTGAAGTGGCTGCGGAAGTACCAGGCGTCGGGCTCCAGGTGCTTGACGGCGGTCAGCTCGCCGAGCCCGCGGGGGCCGCCGAGCCGGTCGATGGAGGTGACCTCGTCGATCATGCGCAGCATGTCGCCGGGCAGCCGGATGGACGGGTTGCTGCCGTCCGCCGTCTGGTCCCACGCCTTGCCGAACACGTCACCGGGACGTCCGGCGGCGAGCAGTTCGAGGTCGTGCCGGGTGAGGGACGTGCGGTCGGTGCGCTCCAGCGGGGTGAACCAGGTCTTCGTCATCGCGGCCCGCCGGCGGCGGTCGGACTCGGTGACGACGACGCCCAGCGAGTCGTCCAGCTCGGCGGGGCTGAAGAACCCGGCGCACGCGTCGAGCAACTCCAGGATGAGCACGTCGTCCGCGTAGCACTTGTAGTTGAAGAAGAACAGCAGCGTGTCGCCGTTCCAGACGAACCGGTCGATCTTGATCTCGTAGCGCAGCCGCTGGCCCGCGCGCGGCAGGCCGCCGTGGAAGACGAGCTTCGAGTCCAGCAGCCGGTAGGCGCGGTTGCCCTGGTTGCGGAAGTCGATGCCCAGGTAGGCGACCAGCAGCAGGTCGGCCTGGCCGGCCTCGATGGTGACCGCGCACGGCGCCAGGCCGTCCACCAGGTACCAGGCGTCGTGGGGGATGTCGTACTCGGTCGTGATCGAGCTGGGCTCGAAGTGGCCGGTGGTGGCCTTCAGGTCCGTGACGCGGCTGACGAACAGGTACGGCGGCTCGGGCAGGCGGACGCGGACCGGGTAGGTGTCCACGACCGCGAAGTCCGGGCCGAAGACCTTGGCCACGCTCCCCCGGGCGAACTCCAACAGTTCGGCCTCGTCCCAGACCACGTTCGGGTCCTTCGCGGGCTCGGCGGGCTCGACGGGCTCGCCGGGTCCGGTCGGCAGGTCCGCGTGGACCGGGGGCGGGGGCGGACCGCCGGCCTCCAGCGCCCGCAACGCCTGGTCCAGCAGGGCGTCGTGGAGGCGCAGGGCGTGCCGGTGGGCCTGCGCCACGGTGCTGCCCAACGCGCGCAACGGGGACAACGCCGTCGGCGCGGCCGCGGACACGGAGGCGGACAGGGCGGGCGGGGGCGCGCCCTCGAACTCGACCGGACGTGCCGGCAGGGGCATCGGCAGGTACACGAACGGCTCCCCGTGGACGGTGATCACTTCGGTGTCCTCCTTGCGCACCACGGTCTTGACCGCGACCAGTGGCGCCGCCGCGCGGGCCGTGCGCCGGACCACCGACTCGCCGCCCACCGCGACCCGGTGCCGGAACCGCTCCGGCCGCTCGACCGGGTCGCCGAACAGCACGTCCAGCCGCACGTCCACGCCGTGGCTCACCAGCCGGGCGATGGCGGCGGCGAACGCGACCGCCGTGCCCGCGCCCCGCCGGTCCACCGACACGGCGACGTGCGGCCGGTCGGCCAGCGTCTCGCCGATCCAGCGGGTGCACGTCGCGCCGGGGCCGACCTCCACGAAGTAGCGGAAGCCGCGGTCGTGCGCGGTGGTGGCGAGGCGGGCGAAGTCGATGGTGCTGCGCAGCGTCCACGCGATCCGGCGGGCGATCTCCGACCGGTCCGCCGTCTCGGCGAGGCCGTAGTCGTACGCGGACAGCAGTTCCAGGCCGTCCGCCGGCGCGCCCAGCGGGTAGTCGTTGAGCGCGGCCAGGTCGTCCAGCACCGGGTCCACCACGGGGCAGTGCATGACGTGGTTCGCGGGCGCCTTCGCGGACGGCCGGCCGAGGGTGTCGAGCACGTGCTTCACCGCGTCGGGCGCGCCCGCGATCACCACCTCGTTCGGCGTGTTCACGTGCGTGAGGTAGACGCGGTCGACCAGCGCGGCGCGGACCTCGTCGGCGGGCGCGAGGACCACCCGCGTCGCCCACACCTCGGGCTCGTCGGGCAGGTCCCACGTGCGGCGGACCAGTTCCTTGCGGCCGCGCAGCCGGTCCTGGAACAGCGGTGTCGCGGCCAGCGCCGCGTCGTCGCGGGCCCGTGACGACCACACGTCGAGGGCGAACAGCATGCTGCTCTCCCCCAGGCTGTAGCCGAATCCGCCGTCGGGGCGCACGCCCAGCACGTCCCGGATCGCCCTGGTGTGGAGCACGGCGAGGTTCGTGCCTGCCGCGAGCATCACGGGGATGTCCTCGACCAGCGCCGCCTCGTGCCGCATCAGGTCGCGGCGGTCGAGGCCCAGCGGCGCGGACGGGTGCAGCGCGTCGTGCTTGAACCGCTCCCGCGGCCGGTCCGACTCCGCCTCGAAGTCCGTGAGCAGGCCCGGGAACAGCCGGAACAGGTCACGTCCCGCGCCGGGGTAGGTGGTGAACGCGCCGGGGTAGACGAACGCGACCTTGCCGGGTCCGATCGGCGCGGCGGCGCAGAAGCTGCCCGCCGGGGTGGACCAGTCGGCGGTCGCCGTCGCCAGGTCGCGGGCGGCGAGCGCCAGTTCCCGGCGCAGCGCGTCGGCATCCGGCGCGACCAGCACGGCGGTGCGGCGCCTGCGCGGTCGTCGCACGTGCTCCCGCACCACGTCGAGCGCGTCGCGGGACGTCAGCTCGTCGGCGACCCGCTGCGCCAGCGCGGCCAGTTCCGGGCCGTCGTCGCCGGTCAGGGGCAGGATCAGCACGCCGGGGCCACCGGCCCAGTCCGCCGGGACGCGCGCCGGCTCGCCCGCCGAGACGACGACGCCGACCGTGCCCGCGTGGACGGCGGCCGTGCGCCGGTCCGCCGTGGAGTGCCGCAGCCACGGCTGGGGCGTGTCGAGCAGGGTGAAGCCCGCACCGGCGAACGTCTCGTCGGCCAGCTCCTTCAGCGCCGCCGGCGCGGGCGGCAGGTCGGCGTGCCGGAGGGCGTCGACGGCGGCGACCAGGCTCGTCAGGACGCTCGCGTGCCGCGTGTCGCCCACCAGCGGGACCAGGCTGGCGACGGCGCCGCCGGTGTAGTGGCGGTGCAGGTCGCGCAGGTCGAGGGAGGCCAGCTGGACGTGGTCGACGTGCCGCGGGGCCGCCGGCGGGTCGAACGTGATCCGGTCGAGCGTCACCTGCTCGGCACGCTCGGCGCGGGTCAGCACGACGCCCGCCGCGCCGTCGCCGAGCAGGGCGGCCCGCCCGCCGTCCAGCCGGGCCGAGGCGAGCGTGTTCTCCGCGCCCGCGGCGAGTTCCACCCCGCCGACCAGCACGGCCTCGATGGTCGGGTCGAGCAGCAGGAGCCGCGCCACCTCCAGCGCGCGGGCGCCGCCGGTGGCGTCGGTGGACACGGTGAACGACGGGCCGGTGAGGTTGCGGGACGACGAGATGCGGCTCGCCATCACGTTGCCGATGAAGCTCAGCACCTCGTTCGCGCCGATCGGGTCGTGCACCGCGTCCCGCACGGCGGCTTCCAGCGCGTCCGAGTGGTCGGTGTGGGCGTGCAGGTGCGCGCCGATGTCGAACCGGGCGCGGTGGCTGTGCGACCGCGGTTCCATCTCCATCGCGACGACCACGGCCACCCGGCGCGGCGGCAGCTGCTCGGCCCTCGTGCCGGGGTCGGGCGCCGGGTAGCCGGCCTCGGTGAGCGCCTGCTCGGCGGCCTCGAACAGCAGCAGGTGCTGCGGGTTCGCGTCACCCAGCTCGGCGGGCGGGATGCGGTACGTCCGCACGTCGACCTCGACGTCCTCGGCGTACCCGGCCCGCTCCGGGGCCTCGACGCGCGGGTCCAGCCCGTACCAGCGGTCCTCGGGCCGGTCCACGAGGGCGGGGCGGCCGGCGCGGACCACCCGGCCCAGCTCGGCCACGTCCCGCACGGGGCCGATCCGCACGCCCGTGCCGGTGATGGCGATCGCGGGCGGTTCCGCCGCGTCGGGGCGGTCGGCCGGGTGCTCGGCGGGCACGATGTCCCCGCTCGACACGGACTCCTTGCCGAGCACGGCGTCCCCGCTCGGCACGGCGTCCTCGCCGGGCGCCGCGTGCTTGCGCAGCACGACGTGCGCGTTGGTGCCGCCGAACCCGAACGCCGAGACTCCCGCGCGGGTGACCTCGCGCTCCAGCTCGGTCCGCACGATCCGGTCGGCCGCGCTCTCGCCGCCGCGCGGGCGCACCGGGTCGCCGATCCCCGTGGTGGCCGGGACGACGCCGTGCCGCATGGCCATCAGGACCTTCAGCACGCTGGTGAACCCGGCGACGGTGAGCAGGTGGCCGACGTTGCCCTTGACCGACCCGAGCGGCGGCACGCGGTCGCCGAAGAACTCGGTCAGCCCGCGCAGCTCCACCGAGTCGCCCAGCGGCGTGCCGGTGGCGTGGCACTCGATGTAGTCCACAGTGGACGGATCGACGTGCGCGTACGCCTGCCGGTACGCCTCGACCTGGCCGGGCACGGTGGGGCTGAGCAGGTGCGCGCCCGCGCCGTCGTTGCCCAGGCCGATGGCGTCGATGACGGCGTGCACGCGGTCACCGTCGCGCTCGGCGTCCGCCAGCCGCTTGAGCACCAGCACGCCCGCGCCCTGGCCCGTCACGATGCCGGACGTCTCGCGGTGGAACGGCTGGCTGATCCCGTTGCGCGGGAACGCGTTCAGGTCCGAGAACGACAGGTGCATGAGCAGCGGGTCCGGCGCGCACACCGCGCCCGCCAGCACCACGTCCGCCTGGCCCGTGAGCAGGTAGTCGCGGGCCAACGCCATGGCGTACAACGTGGACGAGCAGGCCGCGTCCAGCGCGAGCCGCGGACCGCCCAGGCCGAGGGCGTCGGCCACGACGGTGGCGGGCAGCCCGGACGGCCACAGGTTCCGCGGGTCCGGCTCCGGCCGGTCGCCGGGGTTGGACACCTCGAAGCCCGCCTCCCGCAGCCCCCGCGACACCGCCTCGCGGATCAGCGGCACGCACAGCTCCACCGACTCCGGGGTGGGGAACGAGTAGTTGCCCATCACCAGGCCGGTGCGCCGCAACGTCGCCGAGTCCTCGGCGATGCCGGCGTCGCGCAACGCCCGCCGGATCACGTGCACCGGCCAGCGCACCACCCGGCCCAGGCCGGCCAGCTCGTCGGCGGGCAGCCGCAGGCCGGTGAGGTCGATCTCCGGCTCGGTGACGAACCCGCCCCGCGTCGCCGTGATGCGGTGCCGGTCGTCGCCCCACCCACCGGGGGTGGCCGGGTCCGTGCCGAACACGTCCCGGCCGCCCTCGGTGCGGCTGTCCACGCCGGCGCGCAGGTTCGCCCAGAACTCCTCCGGGCTGTGCGCGCCGGGCAGCAGGCACGCCAGGCCCACGATCGCGATGCTCATCGCGCCACCGCCTGTCCGAACTTGGCCGCCAGGGCCGGGCTGGGCACCACGTCGACGCCCCCGAACCGGAGCAGCACCCGGCCGTCGGCGGCGCACGCGGTGACCGTGGCCCGGGTGGCGGACTCCGCGTCCACGACGATCAGGAACGGCTCGCCGTCGGGCAGCGGGGCGTGCACCTCGACCGCCGCGACCGCCGTGGGCAGGCTGTGCGCGCCCTGCGTGCGGTGCACGCGGACCAGGGCGGCCTGGAGCAGCAGGTCGGCCAGGACCGGGCTGTAGTCGCCGGCCCGGTACGCGCCGCCGCCCAGCTCGTGGTCCGCCAGCCGCGCTTCGAGCACCAGCCTGGCGTCCGACTCCGACACGATGCCGGTGATCCCCCGCAGCCGGGGGCCGTGGAACAGGACCCCCTCGCCGTACGGGTCGTACGGCCGCGCGGCCCCGGTGGCGAGGCCGGAGAGGCGTTCCGGCGCGGGCGTTCCGGGCACGGGCGTGGCCCGGTAGCGGGGACGGCCGCCGGTGTCGCGCACGAGCACGTGGTCCGCGCCGGGCACGAAGTCCAGGCCGTCGAGGCCTTCGTCCAGCGTGACGCCCTTCAGCACGGCGAAGTCCTTCAGCCGCCGGTGGTGGCCCAGCAACGCGCCGACGGCGGCCGTGGCGGGCAGCACGGGAACGCCGCCGATGGCGTGGTCGGCCAGCACGGCGTCGTCCCGCAACGGGTCGAGCGAACGCCGGACCGTGCCCGTGGTGGCGGGGACCTCGCGCGTCGACAGCGGGGTGTCCGGGCCGACGAGCGTCACCACGTCGTCCGAGCGGGCGGCGGTGAACTGCTCGGTGAAGTAGTCCACGCCCGTGGCCAGCGGGATGAGGGTGATGCCGCGTTCGGTGAACATCCGCTCCAGCTCCGGCGTCACCATGCCGCCCGCCCACGCGCCCCAGACCACCGACGTCACGCGGCTCTGCGGCAGCCTGCCGCGCAGGCCGACGGCGATCCGGTTCAGCGCCTCGTTGGCCATGGCGTAGTCCGACTGGCCGCGGTTGCCGAAGAAGCCGGCGACCGACGAGAACAGCAGGACGTGCTTCAGGCGGTCCTCGCCGACCGCGTCGAGGGTCGAGCGCAGGCCGTGCAGCTTGGTGTCGAGCACCTTCGCGATGTCGGCCGCCTTCTTGTCCACGATCAGCTGGTCGGCCAGCACGCCCGCGCCGTGGACGACGCCCGTGACGCGGTCCCGGTAGGGGCGCAGCGCCTCGGCGGTCGCGTCCCGGTCGGTGATGTCCACCGCCAGGTACTCGGCGTCGGCGCCCGTGGCGCGGATGGCGCCGAGCGTCGCCCGCACCTCCCGCTGCGCCACCGTGGCGCGGAACGTCTTCTCCACGTCCCTGGGCGTCGGCTTCTCGCCGGCGCGGCGGGACTGGGCGACGATCTCCGCCCGCAGCCGGTCCTCCGGGACGTCCCGCAGCCACTCCGGCTCCGGGGCGAGGGCCGTGCGGCCGAGGAGGAGCAGGCCCGTGCGGTACCGGCGGGCGAGGCCGATCGCGCAGGCCGCCGTGACGCCGCGCGCGCCGCCCGTGACGACGAACAGGTCGCCGGGGCCGGGCTCGGGCGTCGGGGTGGCCGCCGGCTCGTCATCGGCCAGGGTGACGGTGCGGCGCGTGCCGCCCCCGTCGACGCCGACCTGCGTGAGAGCCAAATCGGCGTCGGTCAGCTCGGCCAGCAGCGCGGACACGGCCTGGTCGACGTCCAGCTCAGGGCTCAGGTCGACGGTGCGGGCGAACAGCTCGGGAGCCTCCACGGCGAGCGTGTTGACCAGCCCGGACAGCCCGCCGAGCACGGCCCGCGGCCCGTCCGGGTGGTGCAGGCCCAGGTGGCCGTCGATCCGGGTGACCGTGACGAAACCCTTGCGGTGGGCGGCCTGCTGGAGCGCCCGCTGGGTGCGGCCGGCGAGCAGGAGCGCGTCGGCCAGGGCCTCGGTGGCGCCCGCCCAGTCCCGCGGGTCGTCCGGGGCGAAGTGCAGGACCAGGTCCGGGTCGGCCACGTCGTCGCGGGCGACCTGCCAGCCCTTGGCGCGCAGCGCGGCCACGACACCGTCCGCCAGCGGGCCCGTCGCGCCGGAGAGCAGCGCGGACGGGCGGTCGCCGTAGGCGTCGAGGAGCTGGTCGGCGGCGGGCAGCGTGGTCAGGCGCGCCTGCATCCGGCCGATGCCGGGCGCGCCGTCAGCTTTTGGGAGATCAGCCCCCGCGCCGACGAAGTCGATGATGTCGCCCAGCGTGCGCAGCTCGCCCAACGCCTCCGGACCGGCCGTCGCGCTGTCCGGGAACCGCTCCCGCAGCTCACCCATGATCTCGACCCGCTTGATCGAGTCGATGCCCAGGTCCGCCTCGACGTCCATGGACAGGTCGAGCATGTCCGCCGGGTAACCGGTCTTCTGCTCCACCACGGCGAGCAGCACCGACTTCACGTCGGCCGCCGGGGCGGCTTGCGCGGTGGCGGATTGAGGTGCGGTGGCTTGCGGTGTGGCGGCTTCCGCTGTGGTGGACGGTGGTGTCGGGGCCGGCGGCGCCTCCTCCGGCGCGTCCGCTCCCCCGACGAAGTCGATGATGTCGCCCAGCGTGCGCAGCTCGCCCAACGCCTCCGGAC
>NZ_JBHTLK010000030.1:0-41361 GCF_042678885.1 Saccharothrix hoggarensis | reverse complement strand
CGGGCCGCCGGCTGGCAGGCCGTGGCGGTGCCCGCGCGCGGCGGCGTCGAGGCGGTCGTGCTGCTGCCCGACGACGAGCTGGGCGGCACGGAAGGCGTCCCCGAGGCGCTGGGCGCGCTGGACCGGGAGCGGGTCGAGCTGTTCCTGCCGAAGCTGGACCTGTCCGTGAACGTGACGCTCGGCTCGGCGCTGCGGCAGGTGGGCGTGCGCGCGATCTTCACCGACGCGGCCGACCTCACCGGCCTGAGCCCCGACCCGCGGCTGTACGTGGACGAGGTGGTGCACGAGGCCGTGCTGCGGCTGGACGAGCAGGGCTTCGAGGGCGCGGCGGCGACCGCCGTGGTGATGCGCATGACGTCGTTCGTCCCGGACGAGCCCGCCCGCACGGTCCGCGTCGACCGGCCCTACCTGCTGCTCGTGCGGCACGTCGACACCGGCGCGATCTTCTTCCTGGCCCAGGTCGCGAAGCCGTAGCCGCGACCGCGACCGCAACCGCGGCTGAGGCCGTCACGTTCCCGGCCCCCTCCTCGTCCACCGGGTGAAGACCCGAAACGAGGAGGGGACATGCCGAGGATCCCGGTCGTCACGACCAAGCAGGCCAACCCGCTGGTGCGGCTCGCCTACCGGTTCGCCAAGCGGCGGTTCGGCGCGGTGCCCGAGCCGTTCACCGTGTCCGCCCACCACACGAAGCTGTTCGTCGCCGGCGCCCGGCACGAGCTGGCCGTGGAGAAGGCGGCGAAGACGCTGCCCGTGTCGTTGCGGGAGCTGGTGGTCTACCTCACCGCGGTGAAGCTGGGCTGCTCGTGGTGCGTGGACTTCGGCACCATGCTCATCAAGCACGAGGGGCTCGACGTCGACCGGCTCAAGGAGATCCACGACTACCGGACCTCCGACAAGTACACCGAGCTGGAGAAGCTGGCCCTCGCCTACGCCGACGCGATGACCGAGACGCCCACCGCGGTCACCGACGAGCAGGTCGCCGAGCTGGACCGGAGGCTCGGGCACCAGGGGCTGGTCGAGCTGACCTACCTGATCGCGCTGGAGAACCAGCGCGGCCGGTTCAACTCGGCGTTCGGGATCACCGACCAGGGGTTCACGTCGGGCGACGCGTGCCGCCTGCCGATGCCCTGAACACCGGTGTCACCCGTGGTCCGGGAACGGCACGTGGCCGAGCTTGTCGGGGTTGGCGAAGTCGTACATGGCCGCGACCGCGCCGTCCCGGACCACGAACGTGGACACCCGCCGGGTCAGGTCGCCCTGGTCCGGCAGCACCAGGCCCAGGTCGCCGTTGACCAGCGTGATGGCGCCCGACGGCATGCCCCCGTACTTGCGCAGCAGGCCGAGCGCGAACCGGGCCACCTTCTCCCGGCCGCTGACCACGTTGATCGCCGTCCGCGCCTTGCCGCCGGCGTCGCCGACCAGCACCACGTCCGGGTGCAGCACGCCGATCACCGCGTCCACGTCACCGGAGGCCAGCGCCCGCACGAACCGCTCCAGCACCTCGCGCTGCTCCTCCAGCGCCACCCGCGGCGGCGGCTCGGCGACGGCCGCCGCGCGACGGCCCCGTGACGCGTGCTGGCGCGCCGTGGCGACCGTGCAGCCCAACGCCTCGGCGATCTCCGCGAACGGCAGGTCGAACGCGTCGTGCAGCACGAACGCCACCCGCTGCTCGGGCGTGAGCCGGTCCAGCACGACCAGTGCCGCCATCCGCACGCCGTCGTCGCGCACCACGGCGTGCAACGGGTCGTCCTCGTCGGACGTGACCAGCGGCTCGGGCAGCCACTGCCCGACGTACCGCTCCCGCCGCACCGCCGCCGACCGCAGCCGGTCCAGGCAGATCCGCCCCACCACCGTGGTCAGCCAGCCGCGCAGGTCGCGGATGCCCGCGCGCGCCTCGTCGGTCAGCCCGGCGAGCCGCAGCCACGCCTCCTGCACCGCGTCCTCGGCGTCCGCGACGCTGCCGGTAAGCCGGTAGGCGACGCCGATCAGGTGCGAGCGGTGGCCGGTGAAGGCCGAGACCAACGTCGGCCCGGCTGCCAGGGTCTCCTCGCCTGCGGTCACGAGCACCAGTCTGCCAGCACTAGACTCGGTCGCTGTGGCAGGACGCATCAGGGAGAGCGACGTCGCACTGGTGCGTGACCGGAGCCGGATCGACGAAGTCGTGGGCGACCACGTCTCCCTGCGGGGAGCCGGTTCCGGCGCGCTGAAGGGCCTGTGCCCGTTCCACGACGAGAAGTCGCCGTCGTTCAACGTCCGCCCCTCGCACGGCACGTTCCACTGCTTCGGCTGCGGCGAGGGCGGCGACGTCATCGCGTTCGTGATGAAGATCGAGCACCTCGGGTTCGTGGAGGCCGTCGAGCGGCTCGCCGACCGGGCCGGCATCCAGCTGACCTACGAGGGCGGCGGCGCGACCGTCCAGCGCGACCGGGGCACCCGCAGCCGGCTCATCGAGGCGCACCGCGTCGCCGCCGAGTTCTACGCCGAGCAGCTCGCGACGCCCGAGGCGCTGGCCGCGCGCGAGTTCCTGGCGCAACGCGGGTTCGACGAGGCCGCGGCCCGCCAGTTCGGCTGCGGGTTCGCCCCCGCCGGCTGGGACAAGCTCACCAAGCACCTCCTGGGGCGGGGGTTCGAGCTGACCGAGCTGATCAAGGCCCAGCTGACCAAGGAGGGCAGGCAGGGGCCGATCGACCGGTTCCACCGCCGCCTGCTCTGGCCGATCCGCGACATGGGCGGCGAGGTCGTCGGCTTCGGCGCGCGCCGGATCTTCGACGACGACCAGATCCAGGCCAAGTACCTCAACACCAGCGAGAGTCCGATCTACAAGAAGTCCCAGGTGCTGTTCGGGCTGGACCTGGCCAAGCGGGAGATCGCCAAGCGCCGGCAGGCCGTCGTGGTCGAGGGCTACACCGACGTGATGGCGATGCACCTCGCCGGCGTGCCCACGGCGGTCGCGTCCTGCGGCACGGCGTTCGGCGCCGACCACATGAACGTGCTGCGCCGCCTGCTGATCGACGACTCGGTCAGCGGCGAGGTGATCTTCACGTTCGACGGCGACGCGGCCGGGCAGAAGGCGGCGCTGAAGGCGTTCGAGGGCGAGCAGCAGTTCTCCGCGCAGACGTACATCGCGATCGCGCCGGACGGCATGGACCCGTGCGAGCTGCGCCAGGCCAAGGGGGACGTGGCGGTGCGCGACCTGGTGGCCCGCCGCACGCCGCTGTTCGAGTTCGCCATCAAGACCCGGTTGAAGGACTACGACCTGGACTCGGTGGACGGCCGGGTCGAGGCGCTGAAGACGATGGTGCCGTTCGTGGCGCAGATCAAGGACCGGGCCAAGCGCGACGGCTACGCGACCCGGCTCGCGTGGTGGGTCGGCTGGGAGGACGAGTCGGCCGTCGTGCGGCGGGTGCGGGAGACGGCCAACGGCCGCGGCCCGGCTCCCGCGCGCCGCGCGGCCCCCGTCGACCCGAACCAGGGCGCGCTGACCGTGGACGTCGCCGGCCCGCCGCGCCCCGACCCGCGCGACCCGGCGCTGTGGGCGCAGCGGGAGGCGTTGAAGGCCGCACTGCAGCTGCCGGAGATGGCCGGCCCGTACTACGACTCGCTGCCCGACGAGGCGTTCACGCACCCCGCGTACCTGGCGTTGCACCAGGCGATCCGGGAGGCGGGCGGCGCGTCCTCGGGGCTGTCCGGTCCCGCGTTCCTGGACGCCGTGTCGCAGGCGTGCCGGCAGCAGGCCGTGCGGTCGGTGCTGACCGAGCTGTCCGTGGAGGCCCTGCGGGTCAAGGCGGACGACGAGTACCGGTACGTGCAGAGCGTGCTGGCGCGGTTGCAGCAGATCCTGGTGTCCGGTCAGATCACGGAGATCAAGTCGCGGTTGCGGCGGGTGTCGCCGGTGGAGGAGCCCGACGAGTACCGGGCCCTGTTCGGCGACCTGATCGCGCTGGAGGACTACCACAAGGCGTTGGGCCAACAAGCGGCGGGCGGGCTGTGATGAGGCTGTTCCGGAGGGTGTTCGGGTCGGGTGCGCCGGAGGGCTTCACCGGGACGCTGGACGCCGACGAGCACGTGCTGGCGTCGGCCGCGGTGGGGTCGGAGTGGCTGGTCGCGACGACGTTCGGGCTGTGGCTGCCCGGTCCTCGGCGCGTCGGCTGGCACCTGATCAGCAAGGCGACGTGGAGCGGGAACGCCCTGGCGGTGATCGAGGCGGTCGAGGACGGCACGGCCGGTCAGGCCGTGGTGCTGCGCGACCTGCCGCCGCAGCGGTTCCCGCTCGCCGCGCCCGGCAAGGTGCCCGAGGTCGTGCACGAGCGCGTGACCGGGTCCATCAAGTCGCGGCACCGCAGCGAGACGGCCTCGGCGTGGTTCATCCAGCGCAAGGTGGCCGGTCAGGACGGGGTCGTGCTGCAGGTGCGGCCGGACCCGGGCAGCGACGTCGAGAGCGTGCGCGAGATCGCGGCCTCGGTGGCGGACAAGATCGCTCAGCTGCGCGGCTAGGACGCGTGGCGTCGGCTGGGACGCCTGGCGCGGCCGGCGCGGCGTCGTGCGCGTACGGTAAGCAGTACGTCCGTACTGGTTAACCGGGGGTGCGCATGTGGGATCCGGGCGAGTACCTGGCGTTCGCCGACCACCGGTCGCGGCCGTTCCACGAGCTGGTCGCCCGCGTGGGCGCCACCGCGCCGCGCCGCGTGGTCGACCTCGGCTGCGGGCCGGGGAACCTGACCTCGACGTTGGCCGAGCGGTGGCCGTCGGCCGAGGTGGAGGCGCTGGACTCGTCCCCGGAGATGGTGGCGGCGGCGCGGGCGCGCGGGCTCGACGCGCGGGTCGGCGACGTGACGTCGTGGGAGCCCGCGCCGGACACCGACGTCGTCGTCACCAACGCGGTGCTGCAGTGGGTGCCGGGGCACGACGACCTGCTCCGGAAGTGGGTGCGGTCCCTGCCGTCCGGCGCGTGGCTGGCGGTGCAGGTGCCGGGGAACTTCGCCGGGCCGTCGCACTCGCTGGTGCGGTCCCTGGTGGACACGTCGTGGCCCGCCCTGCGCGGGTTGCTGCGCTCATCGCCGGTGCTGGAACCGGAGGGCTACGCCGCCGTGCTCGACGGCTGCGCGGTGGACGCGTGGGAGACCACCTACCTCCAGCGGCTGGAGGGGGAGGACGCCGTGCTGGAGTGGATCAGCGGGACGGCGCTGCGGCCCGTCCGGGCGGCGCTGGACGACGCGGGGTGGGCCGAGTTCCGGGCCCGGCTGGCGCCGCTGCTGCGCGAGGCGTACCCGCGGCGGTCGGACGGCACGACGTGGTTCCCGTTCCGGCGCGTCTTCGCCGTGGCGCGGGTGCCGTGAGGTGGCCGCGGCGCGAAGTGGGGGGACCTCCCCGGTGGGTTCCGGGTCGGTCACGGCACTTCACCGCTTCGTCCGCTACGTCCGCTCCGTCCCGCGCTAGTTCGCGCGCGGGATGACCGTCTCGCGCCGGTGGCCGTTGGCGTTCGGCTGGTGCCGCCCGAACCCGGTCTTCTCGCCGACCTTGGCGCGGACGATGCCCGCCGTGCCCTGGACCGCCGGGTGGTCGGCCAGGGAGCGGTAGGCGCGCACGATCTGGTCATAGCGCTGGCGTCCGGCGCGCGCCCCTAGGACGTAGCCGACGGCGGCGCCGAGCAGGATGCCCTTCATGAGGTGTCCTCTCCTCCGATCGTGCCTGGTCACGACCCTTCCTACCGCATGGGCAGGGGGGTGTGCGCGAGCACTGTTGCGGATGCGCTAGAGTTACGTCCTGTCGGGCCGCGAGGCCCGGCCTACAACAGAACATTCCCCCTTAGCTCAATGGCAGAGCATTCGACTGTTAATCGAAGGGTTACTGGTTCGAATCCAGTAGGGGGAGCGCGATGGCAGCCCCAGGTCACTCGACCTGGGGTTTCGTCGTCTCATGGGGCGGGGGTACCCACGAGTGGCCGATTGTCACCCGGCAGAGGGCACTTTCTTCGGCCGCGCTCGGGCAGGCTGGGCACATGGCCGACCGCTCGCGCGACCTCCCCGCCGCCCGCCCGGGTCCACCGCCGGACGCCGTTTCGGGTTCCGTTCGGGGTTCACGCCGGGGTGACCGCTTCGCGAACCGGCGCCGCATCACGTCCCTGGACCCGGAACGCGACCACGTGGAGATCCTGCGCATCTCGTCCGGGTACGAGTTCCCGTGGGACTACGTGCGGGCGCTGGAGTTCGCGCTGTTCCGGACGTACTGCGTGCCGTCGATCTCGGCGTTGCTGGCGAAGACGGGCGAGTTCGAGCGCAGGCCGCAGAAGCGGTACGACGACACCGCGTTGCTGATGGCCGAGCTGGTCGAGCACGGCTACGACTCGCCGCGGGGCCGGGAGGCGCTGCGCGTGGTGAACCGGCTGCACGGGCGGTACGACATCTCGAACGACGACATGCGGTACGTGCTGTCGACGTTCATCTTCGACCCGATCGAGTGGATCTCCCGGTACGGCTGGCGGCCGTTGACGGACCACGAGCGCCTGGCGGCGTTCCACTTCTACTCGGCCGTGGGTGCGCGCATGGGGATCAAGGACATCCCGGCCACCTACAGCGGCTACCGGGCGTTCAAGCGGCAGTACGAGGCCGAGCACTTCACGTACAGCGACACGAACCGGGCGATCGGCACGTACACCCTCGACCTGTTCTGCTCCTGGTACCCGGCGCCCCGCGCCCTCACCGCCCGTGCCGTCCTGTCGATGCTCGACGCCCCCATGCTCGCCGCGTTCGGCTTCCCACCCCAACCGCTCTGGCTCACCCGCACGGCCCACACCGCCCTCCGCCTCAGGGCCAACGTCGTCCGCCTCCTCCCACCCCGCCGCGAACCACGCCTGACGAACGACCCGAAGAACCGCACGTACCCCGGCTACCCGTCCGGCTACCGGCCAGCCGACCTCGGAGCCCCGTAGCCGCCAGTGCACAGCTTGGTCACGCCGTACCGGGTTGTGGAGACGCGGCGGAGCCAGATCTGTACCCTCCAGAACCGCACGTCAGGGGGCGGTAGCTCAGCCGGTCAGAGCAGCGGACTCATAATCCGTCAGGTCGTGGGTTCGAACCCCACCCGCCCCACCGCTTCACCTGCGGAAACGTTGCATACGAGATCGGGTGGAGATCATTGTCCATGCTGTTGTCCACGAACCGTGGGTGATCGTGGGGACATGGCCGCTCACGAACAGGCCGACCGGCTGAAAGCACGAAGAGCCAGGTTCAAGTGGGCCTACCGCCTTTCACCGTGATCCCGGACGAGCACCGCGCCGACGTCGTGACGTTGTGGGAGTACCACGACATGAGGCACCAGGTGCGGCCCGCCGACATCGCGATCGGTCTCGGCAGCCACGACATCGGCGTAGCCGTCCGAGCCGTGGAGCTGTACAAGGCAGGCGTCGTTCCGCGGCTCCTCTTCACCGGCGCGAACGCCCCCACGACCGTCAAGCGATTCCCGCGCGGAGAAGCCGTCCACTACCGCGAACACGCCCTGGAGCACGGCGTGCCGGACGACGCGATCCTGATCGAGACCGAGGCGGCGAACACGGCGGAGAACTTCACCCTCAGTCGCAAGGTGTTGCAGAACAACGGCATCCAGGTGTTCTCGGCAGTGCTGATTTCCCGGCCGTACCAGCAGCGCCGCGCCTACGCCACGTGCAGGAAGCTTTGGCCCGAGCTGGACGTCGTCTGCACGTCCCACCGGCCACCGATCGACGACTACGTGACCGAGATCGGCGATGCCGAGTTCGTCATCAGCATGCTGGTCGGCGACACCCAACGGATCAGCGCGTTCGCCGAGGCCGGCTACGCCATCCCCCAAGAAGTGCCCACCAAGGTTCACGCCGCCTATGAGCGCCTCGTCGCAGCGGGCTACACCAGCCGACTCATTCGCTGACTCCTATTTTATTGATCCTGAAATGTGCTTTCGGTTTTGCTTCACCGGCTGGTCTTCCACGTCGTGCTGCCCGTGCCCGGCACCCGCGCTGGAGCCGTACGTGCTGTACGGGCGTTCGTGGCGGACGCGCCGCCGGCGCTGGTGATGTGGGGTGTGTCCCGGTGGTGCGGACGGCCGGCGGCGGTTGGCGTCCTGCGGCTCGGCGGAGCGGGCTGGCGGAGGTGGCTACCGGGTAATACCGGAGGTAGCATCGACGGTATGAAAATCAGTGTGAGCCTCCCCGAGGAGGACGTAGAGTTCGTTGATCGCTACCTGAGGCAACATCGCAGCGCCTCGCGGTCGTCGGTCATCCACCAGGCGATCACGCTGTTGCGCGAGGCGGGTCTGGAGAGCGCCTACGCGAGCGCGTGGGAAGAGTGGGAAGCCGAGGGAGAAGCCGACATGTGGGACGTGACCGCGCCTGACGGTGTCCTCGATGCGGCGAGGTGACATCTACTGGGTGGACCTGGAGCCGGCGCAGGGCGCCGAGGCCAACAAGATCCGCCCGGCCGTGGTCGTGAGCAACGACGCGGCGAACCGGGCCGCCGGACGGGGCGGCCGGGGTGTGGTGACGATCGTGCCCATCACCTCGAACACCGCGAGGGTGTACCCGTTCCAAGTGCTCCTGCCCGCCAAGGACTGCGGGCTCGGCGCGGACTCGAAGGCGCAGGCCGAGCAGGTGCGCACGGTCGCCGCGGCCAGGCTCCGCGCCCGGATCGGCGGCCTCCCGCCCGCCGTGCTGAAGCAGCTGGACGAGGCACTGCGCGTGCACCTCTCGCTCTGAGCCGTTCGGCGTTCGCGCAGGTTCGACGGCGCGGTTCGCTAGGACTCCGCGGACCTGCTGGGGCAGCCTGACCGGCCGGGCCGCGCGGCGAACTTCCAGACGCAGCCGGGACCGAACGCCGGGACCGAACACCGCTGAGACCGAACGCCGCCGGGACCGCCCGCGGACGGACGGTCCCGGCAGCCCGGGTCACTCCAGCACGCGGATGGCGCCGGCCGGGCACAGGTGCGCCGCTTCGCGCGCCGCCTCCTCGTGCCCCGCCGGCGGCGACGGCCGCAACAGCACGACCGTCCCGTCCACCTGGTCCTGGTCGAACACCGCCGGGTCGGTCAACGCGCACATCCCCGACCCCGCGCACCGCTCCGGGTCGACCTCGATCCTCACGAGAACTCCACCGGCAGCTCGTGGACCCCGTAGATCGCCATGTCGTCCCGCAGCCGCACCTCCTCGACGGGCACGGCGAGCCGCAGGTCCGGGAACTCCCGGAACAGCGCGGTGAACCCGACCCTCATCTCGATCCTCGCCAACTGCTGCCCGAGGCACTGGTGCACGCCGTGGCCGAACGCGATGTGCCCCGACGCGGGCCGCCGGATGTCGAACTCGTCCGGCCGCTCGAACCGGTCCGGGTCGCGGTTGGCGGCCGCGACGGAGATCGACACCGACTCGCCCGCCCGGACCAGCTCGCCGCCGACCTCGACGTCCTCCAGCGCCGTGCGGATCGTGCCGAACTGGACGATCGACAGGTACCGCATCAGCTCCTCGACGGCGTTGTCCGCCAACGACGGGTCGGCCCGCAGCGCCGCCAGCTGCTCGGGGTGCCGCAGCAGGACCAACGTGCCGATGCCGAGCATGTTCGCCGTCGTCTCGTGGCCCGCGATGAGGAGGAGCAGCCCCATGTTGGCGACTTCCTCGTCGGTCAGCTCACCGGTGGCGATCAGCCCGGACAGCATGTCGTCGCCGGGCGTGACGTGCTTCTGCCGCGCGAGCCGGAGCACGAACTCCTCCAGCCGCTCGAACGCCGCCATGATCTCGTCGAACGTGGAGTCCAGGCTCAACACCTTGGCGGTGTCCTGCTGGAACGTCTCACGCTCCTCGTACGGCACCCCCAGCAGCTCGCAGATCACCAGCGACGGCACCGGCAGCGCGAAGTTCGCCACCAGGTCCACCGGCGAGCCGGCGGCCCGCATCGCGGCCAGGTGGTCGGCCACGATCTGCTCGATCCTCGGCATCAGCTCGTTCATCCGCCGGACGGTGAACTGCCCGGTGAGCAGCTTCCGGTACCGGGTGTGGTCGGGCGCGTCCATCGAGATGAACATGCCCGGCTTGGCCGGCGGGCGTCGTGACACCGGCTCGCCGGCGACCCGGCGCGGCGAGTGCTGCAACTCGGCCCGGCTGCTGAAGCGCCGGTCCGCGTGCACCTCGCGAGCCAGCGCGTAGCTGGTCACGAGCCACCCCAGGTGCCCGTCGGGGAACCTCATCCGGCTGATCGGCGCCGTCTCGCGGAGCAACCCCAACTCCGCGGGCGGGTCGAACGCCGTGCTGCGCTTCGTCGGCAGCTCGGAGTACAGCGTTTCGGTCATCTCGCACACCTCCCAGTGCGTAAAGGGACCTACTTCGCAACGTACAGAAGTTTCACGAAGCCGTGAAGTAAATATCCCGTATGGGCGCGGTAGTAGTACGACCCATAGCAGGTGTGCTACAAACTGCCTGAGAACTTTGACGAGGGGGAGGTGAGGGTCCTTGGTCATCGAGGTGCGCGATCTGCGGATGCGCTACGGCACGACGGACGTGCTGCACGGGGTCGACTTCACCGCGGGCCCGGGTGAGGTGGTGGCCCTGCTCGGGCCCAACGGCGCGGGCAAGACGACCACGATCGAGATCCTGGAGGGCTTCCGGCTGCCCTCCGACGGCCACGTCCGCGTGCTCGGGCAGGACCCGGCGCGTGGTGACGAGGCGTGGCGCGCCAGGCTCGGCGTGGTGCTGCAGTCGTGGCGCGACCACGGCCGCTGGAAGGTGCGCGAGCTGCTGCACCACCTCGGCCGCTACTACGCGCCGTACCGCACGCCCGGCAAGTCGCGCCCGTTCGACACCGACGAGCTGGTCGAGACCGTCGGCCTGACCGAGCACGCGACCAAGAAGATCAGCAGCCTGTCGGGCGGCCAGCGGCGCCGGCTGGACGTGGCGATCGGCATCGTCGGCAAGCCCGACCTGCTGTTCCTCGACGAGCCGACCGCCGGGTTCGACCCGCACGCGCGCCGGGACTTCCACGACCTGGTGCACCGGCTGTCCGACCTGGAGGGCATGACGATCCTGCTCACCACGCACGACCTGGCCGAGGCGGAGAAGCTGGCCGACCGCATCCTGGTGCTCGCGGGCGGCCGGATCATCGCCGACGGCAGCCCCGACCAGCTCAGCCGCCAGGTCGCCGGCAAGTCCGAGGTCCGCTGGACGCACGGCGGCCTGCGCCACGTGCACACGGCGGAGGACGCGACGGAGTTCGTGCGCGACCTGTTCCGCCAGCACACGTCGGGCATCACCGAGCTCGAGGTGCGCCGCAGCACGTTGGAGGACACGTACATGGCCCTCGTGCACCGGCACGAGAGCGGACGGGCGACCGAGGAGGAGGTGGCGGTGCTGTGAACGCCACGACGCACGCCATCCGGCTGGGCGCGGAGCGCGGGCTGCGCGAGTTCCGCCACTCCTTGGGCAGCTCCGACCAGTGGTACAACGTGTTCGTCGCGGTCGGTTTCCTGACCGTGCTGTGGTTCCAGCGCGATGCGGCGGTCGACGGGTCCACCGTCACGCTCGCCGCGCTCACCCTGCCGAGCATGGTCGCCATGAGCGTCGTGTTCGGCAGCCTGGTCGGACCGGCGGGCCAGCTCGCGATCAACCGCGAGGACGGCACGCTGCTGCGCGCCAAGGCGGTGCCCCACGGCATGGTCGGCTACCTGGTCGGCCGCACCGTGGAGACCGCGCTGGGCAACCTGCTGAGCCTGCTGATCGTGCTGGTGCCGGGCCTGTTCCTGGTGAACGTGCTGGCGCACGCGGGCGTGGCCGGTCTCCTCGCCCTGCTCGCGGTGCTGGCGCTGGGCATGGCGGCGATGCTGCCGTGGGGCGCGGTGGCCGGGTCGGTCACCAAGAGCCCGTCCGGCGCGATGGGCCTGTCGATGCTGCCGATGATGGGCCTCGCGGCGATCTCGGGCGTCTTCTACCCGATCACCGCGCTGCCGGGGTGGCTCCAGGGCGTGGCGCAGGTGTTCCCGCTGTACTGGACGGCTCACGGCGCCAGGGCGGTGCTGCTGCCCGACTCGGCGGCGGTCGCCGAGCTGGGCGGGTCGTGGCGCGTGCTGGAGATGGTCGGCGTGCTCGGGGTGTGGGCGGTGGTCGGGTTCCTGGTAGCGCCTACGATCCTGCGGCGGATGGCTCGCCGGGAGTCCGGAGCGGAGATGGAGCAACGCCGACAGGCGGCGTTGCAGAGGGTGAGATGAGCGAAAGCGTCTACAACCGGATCGCGATGCTGCGCGCGGAACGGGGTGTGTCACGCCGGCAGCTGTCCGAGGCGTTGGGCATCCACTACCAGACCGTGGGCTACCTGGAGCGCGGCGAGTACAGCCCGAGCCTCTACCTCGCGCTGCGCATCGCGCAGTACTTCGAGGTGCCGGTGGAGGTCGTGTTCTCGACCGACCCGTTCCCGCGCCTGGGCAGCGAGGAGCGATCCGCGTAGGCGCGAGCGGGGGCGGCACCGTGACGGCGCCGCCCCCGGTCACCGTCAGGCGAGCATCGACTCGATCACGTCGGCCGCGGCGGGCGTGCCTCCCGCGGCCCGGATCTCGGCCTTGATCGCGGCGAGCCGTTCGGCCACGTCCGGGTCGTCGGCCAGTTCCAGCACGGCGGCGCGCAGCCCCTCGGCGGTGACCTCGTCGCGCGGGACGTGCCGGCCGACGCCGAGTTCCACCAGGCGCAGGGCGTTCATGACCTGCTCGCCGATCACGGGCAGGCCGATCATCGGCACGCCGTGGTACAGCCCCTCCATCGTGCCGCCCATGCCGCAGTGCGTGATGAACGCCTTGGCGTGCGACAGGATCTCCAGCTGCGGCAACCACCGGTGCAGCTCGGTGTTCGCGGGCGGCTCGCCCAGCTCGGCCGGGTCGACGACCTTGCCGATGTTCATCACCACGTGCCAGTCGAGGTCGCCGAACGCCTCGAAGCACGCGCGGTAGATCCCCGGCTCGTTCGTGTAGGCCGAGCCGAACGAGATCAGCAGCACCGGCCGGTCGTCCACCGGCTCCCAGGAGCCCTGGAACGACCGGTCGCCGAGGCACGGTCCCACGAACGTGTACTTCGGGTGCACGGACTCGGCGTGCGGCTGGAACGCCCGCGCGATGCTCACCACCGCGCGGTCCGGGTGGCCGACGTAGGTCCGGGCCGGGATGGTCACGCCCTCGGCGGCCAGCCACTCGTCCAGCTCGGCGTAGAACGCCCGCACCTCGTCGTCGATCAGGTCGCCCATGTCCTCCTCCCAGCCCTCGTACGCGACGAAGGTGGGGGAGAACTGGATCGCGGGCACGCCCCAGCGGCCGGCCAGCAGGCGCGCGGTCCACGCGCCGATGTCGTACACGACGACGTCCGGCCGGTCGTCCGCGTACGCGGCCTCCAGCACCGGCAGCACCGACTTGGCCTCGGCGAGGAACAGGCGCATGGCCGCCGCCATGCCGGTGGGCCACTCGCGGTCGTCGGTGGGCAGCGTGGTCGGGTAGGCGACCGCGGTCGCGCCGACCCGCTCCACGACGTCCGCGAAACCGGGGTCGACCGCGTAGGTGACCCGGTGGCCGCGCTCCACCAGCTCGGTGACGACGGGCAGCGTCGGGTTGACGTGGCCGTGGCCGGGGATGTTGAGGAAAGCGATGTGGGACAAGGTGATCTCCGCCTGGTTCAAGGGATGGCTCGAAGACCCCGTCACGCGTGGCGTGGGGGTGGACGGCTGCCCGAACTCAGAGGTAGAGGACCTGGAAACCCACCATGCGATCAACGATAGCGCCGGCCGCCACTCATGTCCCGAGCACGCCGCGCAGCGCCGCCCGCACCGCCGCCGCCAGCTCGGCCCGGCTCTCCGGGGTGCCGGGGGTGGCCGCGCCCAGGGCTCCCGCGCGGACGAGCCGGTCGAACAGCAGCCCGTCCACGAACGCCACCAGCTCCCGGCCGCGCCGCTCCGGGGCGTCCGCGCCGAGCGCCGCCAGCACCGCCGTCGCCTGGGCCCGCGGGCGCGCGCCGTGGGCCAGGACGCCGCGCAGCTCGGGGTGGTGGGTGGCCTCCAGCAGGCACGCGTAGCGGGCGAGGGTGCGCTCCCGGGCGGTGGTCATCCACCGGTCCAGCACGTGGGCGATGGCCTCGGCGAGCTGGTCCGGGTCGAGCGGGAGGCCGACGCCCGCCTCGTCCACCTCCGCGCCGTCCAGCTCGGCGAGCCGCCGCACGACCCCCTCCACCAGGGCCTTGCGGGTGCGGAAGTACGCCGACGTCGAGCCGGCCGGCACGCCCGCCTCGGCGTCCACCGCGCGGTGGGTCAGCCCGCGCATGCCCCGCGTGGCCACGATGTGGATCGCCGCGTCGGCCAGCGCGGCCCTGCGCCCGGTAGTCACGCCGGCACCTCCTTCTACACCTGTAGAGTAGCGTTCTCTACAGGTGTAGAAGGAGCTGGGGATGAAAGCGGTGGTGGTGGGCGGCGGGCTCGGCGGCCTCACGGCGGCGATCGCGTTGCGGCTGGTCGGCTGGGACGTCGTGGTGCTCGAACGCGCCCCGGAGTTCGGCGAGGTCGGCGCGGGCGTCGGCGTGATGCCGAACGCGATGCGCGCGCTGGCCGCGCTCGGGCTGGAGGGCGAGGTGCGCCGGATCGGCACGCCCCGCGTCGCGGGCGGCGTCCGCGACCGGAAGGGGCGGCCGCTGACGTACGTCGACGCCGCGCGGCTGGACCACCTGGTGGCCGTGCACCGGGCCGACCTGCACCGCGTGCTGCGGTCGGCGCTGCCGGAGGCGTGCCTGGTCACCGACACCGACGTGCGGTCGGTCGACGACCTGGACGCGGACCTCGTGGTGGCGGCGGACGGCATCCGCAGCCGGATCAGGCAGGCGTTGTTCCCGACGATGCCCCAGCCGGTGTACGTGGGCACGACGGCGTGGCGGAGCGTGACGGAGGCCCGGTTCCCGGCGGACCTGGAGATCGGCCAGACGCTCGGGCCGGGCTCGGAGTTCGGCGTGCTGCCGCTGGGCGACGGCCGGGTGTGCTGGTTCGCCGCCACCGTCGCGCCGGAGGGCGGCCGCTCGGACGACGAGCTGGGGGAGGTGCGGCGGCTCGTCGACGGCTGGCACCACCCGATCGCGGAGGTGCTGGACGCGACGCCGCCGGGGACCGTGCTCCGGCACGACGTCCACGAGCTGGCCGCGCCGCTGCCGACGTTCGTCCGCGGACGGGTGGCGCTGCTGGGCGACGCCGCGCACGCCATGACGCCGTACCTGGGACAAGGCGCGTGCATGGCCTTCGAGGACGCCGTGGTGCTCGCCGCCGCGTGCGCCCGTGCGGGCCGGGACGTGCCCGGCGCGCTCGCCGAGTACGACCGGCAACGCCGCCCGCGCACGCAGTCGGTCGCCAGGGCGTCGCGGATGATGGGTCGGGTCGGGCACCGGCTCCGCAACCCCGTCGCGGTGGCGCTGCGGGACGCGGCCATGCGCGCCGTGCCGTCGCGCGTCGGCCTCCGGGCGATGGATCGGTTCCTGGGTTGGGTGCCGCCTGACCTATCACCCGATAGGTGACATATGCCCTGTGACGTAAATCACATGTCACTGCCGCGATTCGACCAGGTAACGATCGAATATCACTCGTTCCCGCAGGGTGGGTCACCCTTTCGCGCGATTAAGCACGCACCGTGCGAAGTCAACTCCGGGCCGTTGCGCCCCTCGGGTGCCCGGCACGGCGGTGCAACAACCCCGAAAGGGCAACTACGGTGTGCCGCCATGGCCCCCGTCCCCCCGAGTCCGGCTGAAGCCATCCCCCTGCACGAGACCACCGTCGACCTCGCCGAGGCCGAGGACTTCATCCGGCTGCACCACTCCGAGAACCCCGAGCTCGGTCCCGTCGCCCACCGCCTCGCCGAGGTGCACGCCGAGGTGGCCGCCACCGGGACGTACCGCCACACCCCCGACGAGCTGACGTTCGGCGCGCGGGTCGCGTGGCGCAACAGCGCCCGGTGCATCGGCCGCCTCTACTGGCGCAGCCTGAAGGTCCGAGACCTGCGCGACCTCCGCGATCCCAAGGAGATCGCGGACGAGTGCGTCGAGCACCTCAAGCTCGCCGGCAACGGCGGCAAGGTCCGCCCCGTGATCACCGTGTTCGCCCCCGACGAGCCCGGCCGGCCCGCGCCGCGGATCGTCAACGAGCAGCTGGTCCGCTACGCGGGCTACCCCGGCTCGGACGGCGGTGTGCTGGGCGACCGGCGCAACGTCGAGCTGACCGCGAAGGCCATCGGGATGGGCTGGAGACCGCCCGCCCGAAGAGGCCCGTTCGACGTGCTGCCGCTGATCGTGGAACGCGAGGACGCCGAGCCGAGCCTGGTCGAGCTGCCGCCGGACGCGGTCCTCGAAGTGCCGATCCGGCACCCCGAGCTGCCCTGGCTCGCCGACCTCGGCCTCCGCTGGCACGCCGTGCCGGCGATCAGCAACATGCGGCTGCGGATCGGCGGGATCGACTACCCGGCCGCGCCGTTCAACGGCTGGTACATGGGCACCGAGATCGGCGCCCGCAACTTCGCCGACGTCGACCGGTACGACCTGCTGCCGTACCTGGGCCGGCGGATGGGGCTCGACACGTCGTCGGTGCAGACGCTCTGGAAGGACCGCGTGCTGGTCGAGCTGAACCGCGCGGTGCTGCACTCGTTCGCCGAGGCGGGCGTGACGATCACCGACCACCACACCGAGTCCGACCGCTTCCTGACCCACATCAGGAAGGAGGAGGCCGCGGGGCGCAAGTGCCCGGCCGACTGGACGTGGATCGTGCCGCCGATGTCGAGCGGCATCACGAGCGTCTTCCACCGGTACTACGACAAGGACGAGCTGCTGCCGAACTTCTTCCCCGGCGACACCAAGGGCGTCTGCCCCGTCATCCACTGATCGCCGTGGTGCCGCGTGTCGTGACGCCCAACAAGACGTATGTACGGTTAACGTTAACGTGTCGGTGTGGCGTAGATCACCTTGGGGCGGCTAGGGTGACTCTCCGTGAGAGTGGGCATACCCGTCGAGGCGCGGCCCGCTGAGCGCCGCGTAGCCGGTCTACCGGAAACGGTGACCACGCTGATCGGTGCCGGACTCGCGGTGGACGTGCAAGCCGGAGCGGGCAGACACGCCCACGCCTCGGATGCCGCCTACCGCGCCGCCGGCGCGAACACCATCCCGGACCACCCGGCCGGGCAGTCCGACGTGGTCGTCTCCGTCCAACCTCCGACCGTCGAGCAGGCGACCGCCCTGCGCGAGGGCGACATCACGATCAGCTTCCTGCAGCCCAACGCCGAACGCGAGCTGGTCGACGTGCTGGTGGCGAACAAGGTCACCGCCTTCAGCCTCGACCTGCTACCCAGGGTGACCAGGGCGCAGTCGGTCGACGCCCTGTCCTCCCAGGCGCTGGTGGCGGGCTACCGGGCCGTCGTCGAGGCGGTCAACCGGCTGCCCAAGTTCCTGCCCATGTTCACCACCGCGGCGGGCACCATCCCGCCCGCCAAGGTGCTCGTCCTCGGCGCGGGCGTGGCCGGGCTCCAGGCCATCGCCACGGCCCGCCGCCTCGGCGCGGTGGTCGAGGCGTACGACGTCCGCGCCGCCGCCCGGGACGAGGTCAGGAGCCTCGGCGCGCGGTTCCTGGAACTGGACCTCGAGACGCAGCAGGGCGTCTACGCCGAGGCGCAGTCGGAGACGTTCCTGGAACGGCAGCGGGAGCTGATCGCGGAGCGGGTCGCCGCCTCGGACGTCGTCATCTCCACCGCCGCCATCCCCGGCCGCAAGGCGCCGGTGCTGGTCACCACCGACATGCTCAAGGCGATGGCGCCGGGCTCGGTGGTGGTCGACCTGGCCGCCGAGTCCGGCGGCAACGTCACCGCCAGCAGCCCCGGCGAGGAGACGTGGGTCGGCGAGGTGCTGGTCTACGGCGCCAGGAACATGCCGAGCAGCATGCCGGTGCACGCCAGCAGGCTCTACGCGCGCAACGTCGCCAACCTCCTGATGATGATGACCAAGGACGGCCGGGTCGAGCCGGACCTCACCGACGAGGTGCTGGCGGGCTGCTGCCTCACGCACGCGGGCGAGCTGAGGAGGGAGCTGCCGTGATCGACCTGTTGACGATCTTCGTGCTGGCGGTGTTCGTCGGCTTCGAGGTCGTGTCGAAGGTGTCCACGATCCTGCACACGCCGCTGATGTCGGGCGCGAACGCGATCCACGGCGTCATCCTGGTCGGCGCCATCCTCATCACCGGCCGCGCCGAGCACGCGCTGGAGATCTCGCTCGGCCTGGCCGCGGTCTTCCTGGCCACGGTCAACGTCGTGGGCGGGTTCGTGGTGACCGACCGGATGCTGGAGATGTTCAAGGGCCACAAACCGGCGAAGGCGGTCAAGAGCGAGGCCAACGGGCACGAGGAGACGGGCCGATGAGCCCCACCTGGGTCCAGCTCGCGTACCTGGTCGCCGCGCTGTGCTTCGTCCTGGCGCTCAAGGGGTTGAGCACGCCGAGGTACGCCCGCGCGGGCAACCTGGTCGGCGCGGGCGGCATGGCGCTGGCCGTCGTCACGGCGTACGCGCACGGCGCGACGCACAACGGGCTGCTGATCCTGCTCGCCGTCGCGGCGGGCGTGGCCGTGGGCATCCCGGCGGCGCGGTCGGTGAAGATGACCGCCATCCCGCAGATGGTGGCCCTCTTCAACGGCGTGGGCGGCGCGGCGGCGGCACTGGTGGCGCTGACGGAGTTCCTGGAGGTCGCGGACGGCTCGGTGCTGTTCCAGGTGGCCACCGTGCTCACCGTGCTGATCGGCTCGGTCAGCTTCTCCGGCAGCGTGGTGACGTTCCTGAAGCTCCAGGAGGTCATGACCACCCGTCCGGTGCTGCTGCCCGCGGGCCAGGCGGTCAGCCTCGGCGTGGCCGCCCTGAGCGCGGTGCTGGCGCTGGCCGTCGTGCTCACCGGCAACGGGCTGCTGCTCGTGCTGCTGGCGCTGGCCGGCCTCGCGCTCGGCGTGCTGTTCGTGCTGCCGGTGGGCGGCGCGGACGTGCCGATCGCGATCTCGCTGCTCAACGCGTTCACCGGTCTCGCCGTCGCCGCGTCCGGGTACGTCCTGGCCAACACCCTGCTGATCGTCGCCGGCACGCTCGTCGGCGCGTCCGGCACGATCCTGACCCGGCTGATGGCGCAGGCGATGGGCCGTCCGCTGACCAACATCCTGTTCGGCGCCTTCAAGGCCACCGCGGCGGCCGCGCAGACCGACGAGCAGCGGACCGTGCGGTCCGGCACGGTGGAGGACGTCGCGATCCTGCTCGGCTACGCCCACTCGGTGCTCGTGGTCCCCGGCTACGGCCTGGCCGTGGCGCAGGGACAGCACGCCGCGCGGGAACTGGCGCAGGCGTTGGAGCAGCGCGGCGTCACCGTGCACTACGGCATCCACCCGGTGGCGGGCCGGATGCCGGGCCACATGAACGTCCTGCTCGCCGAGGCGGACGTGCCGTACGAGCACCTGAAGGAGCTGGACGACGTCAACCCCGGCATCGGCAGCGTCGACGTGGTGCTGGTGGTCGGCGCGAACGACGTGGTGAACCCCGGCGCGCGGGACGAGCCGAGCAGCCCGATCTACGGCATGCCGATCTTCGACGTGGACCGGGCGAAGGCCGTGGTGTTCATGAAGCGCTCGATGCGGCCGGGGTTCGCGGGCGTGGACAACAGCCTGCTCTACAACCCGAAGACGACCATGCTGTTCGGCGACGCGAAGGAGTCGCTGACCAAGCTGCTGGCCGCGCTGAAGCAGGTCTAGCGACGCGTCGGGCCCGGTGGTGTGCCGGGCCCGACGCGTCGCCTGGCGTAGCGGTGCCGTCGGGTGGAACGGTGCCGTCGGGTGGAACGGTGCGGTCGCGGTCAGCGTCCGGACAGCTCGTAGCCGGGCACGGCGGGGCCGAGGTGGTCGCCGAACGCGGCGTCGACCTCGACCCCGGCCCACCATGCCGCGCGGTCCGCCGTCGAGATGTCCGGCGCGACCACCGAGATCCCGGACTCCCGGATCAGCGCCACCATCCGCGTCACCGCGTCGGGCAGGAAGCCCTCCGGCCGGTCGGCCAGCCGGCGCACCACCGACGGGTCGAGGACGAGCAGGTCCACCGGCAGCTCGCCGAGCAGCGCCAACTCCGCCTGCCCGCCGTTGAACCGGGTCAGCCCGATGGCGATCCCGTTGTCCCGCAACACCTGCGCGTTGTCCCCGCCCGCGCCTTCGAGCATGGACCGGGTGTCGAGGAGGATGCGGATCCGGGACGCGGGCAGGCCGGTCTCGTCGAGCGTCCGCTTCACCGTGCGGACCAAGTCCTCGTCGCTGGACTGCATCGGCGACAGCTCGACGTGCACCAGGCCGAACCCGTCGGACGCCGGCGGCGTCGCCGGGGCGGGCTCGCCCGGCACCCGGCCCGTCACGTCGCCCGCCACCTCGCGCAGCGCCCACTGGCCCAGGGACAGCGACAACCCGGTCGCCTCGGCCAGGTCGAGGCAGTCGTCGTGCCCGAGGTCGTCCCACCGCAGCCGGACCACGTGCCCGAGCACGTCACCGCGCCCGCCACCCTCGGACAGGGTGACCACGGGCTGGTACTCGACCTCCACCTCGCCGCCGGCCACGGCGCCGGGCATCCGCGCGGCTCGCGACTGCCGCTCCCGGAACGCGTGGTCGGCGTGCCGGTCGTAGGGCAGCCACTGCCGCCGGCCCGCCGCCTTCGCCCGGTGCAGGGTCGCGTCGGCCGCGCGCATGAGCTCGGCGACGTCCCACCCGGCGGCGGGCCGGTCGACCACGCCGATGCTCGCGGACAGCGCCACGCCGTGGTCCATCGGCCGCTCCAGCGCCGCGTTGATCCGCTCCACCACCGCGGGCACGGTCGGCGTGGTGGGGGAGTTGTCGACCACGACGGCGAACTCGTCACCGCCCACCCGCGCGACCAGCGCGTGCTCGTCGACGAACACCGCCTCCAGCCGCCGGCCGACCTCCCTGAGCACCTGGTCGCCGACGCCGTGCCCCAGACCGTTGTTCACCACGGAGAACGCGTCGAGGTCGAGGTAGTACAGGGTGATCCCGCCCCGCGAGGTGCCGTACAGGGTCTCCACCCGGGCCAGGAAGCGGTGCCGGTTGGACAGGCCGGTGAGCGCGTCGTGCAGGAGCTGGAAGTCGAGGTTCTTCTGCAGCAGGTGCAGTTCGCTGACGTCCTCCACCATCGTCACGTGGTACGCGGGCTCGCCGTCGGCGTCGCGCAGCAACGACACCGCCAGGTGCGCCCACACCGGCTCGCCGTCCTCGCGCAGCAGCCGCCGCTGCTCGCGGAACCGCTCCAGCCGACCCTCGCCGACGGCCCGGTACGCGGTGACGAGCGCGCCCACGTCGGCCGGGTCGAACAGTTCGGACAGCCGAAGGCCCGTCAGGTCGGCGCGGTCGCGGCCGATCATCTCGGCCAGCGCCTTGTTCGCCTCGACGCACCGGCCGTCGAGGTCGGTGATGGCGATGCCGATCGCGGCCGAGTCGAACACCTCGCGGAACCGGGCCTCGCTGACCTTGAGCACCCGCTCGGCCCGCAGCTTCGCCGCCAGCAACGCGCGCTTGACCTCTTCCTGCTGGTCGAACGCGTCCTCGCGCATGGCGGTGGCGAAGCTCGTGGCCAGGGCGCCCAGGATCGCGACGACCTTCTCCGCGAGCCGCGGCACGTCCTGCAGCTCGGGGCTGAACAGCAGGGCGTGCCCGAGCACGTCGACGGTGCGGCGCAACGTCTCCGGGCCGGTGAAGTGCGCCGCGACCATCCGGTCGCCGACGGTGGAGACCGGGTCGACGGTGAACGGCTCGGCCTGCAGCGCGTCGGCGATGACGTCCACGAGGTCGAGCAGGAACCGCTCGATCTCGGCGGGGGACATCGGCACGTACGCGGTCGGGTAGACCGCCCGCGTCCACTCGCGTGCCAGGTCCAACCGCCGGCTCCTAGGCGGCGGCGACATGTGCCCTCACCTCTTGCGGCCCACCCCGGCGAAGATCCCGGCCTTGTCGGCGTCCTCGTCGACGGCGCCGTCCTCCGGGCGCCACAGCGGGAGCGGGACCACTCCGGGCTCGACCAGGTCGAAGCCCTCGAACAGGCCGGTGATCTCGGCGTGGGTGCGCGGGAACATCGGGTTCGCGCTGTTCTTCATCACGGCGACGATCCCGGCCATCTCCTCGGGCTGGAGGTCGGAGGTGAACTGGGACAGCGCCAGGTAGCTGCCCGGCGCGGCGGCGTCGCGGTACGCGGCGACCACCCCCGCGGGGTCGCGCTCCGGCGGCACGAAGTGGAAGACCCCGACGGTCAGCACGCCGAGCGGTTCGCTGAAGTCGATCAGCCCGGTGGCGTGGACGCCGGCGAGCACCGCGTCCGGGTCGGTCATGTCCTCTTGGAGGATGGTCGACTGGTCGTCGTCGGCCAGGATCATCTGGCTGTGCGCGACGGCCACGTCCTCGTAGTCCACGTAGACCACGCGCGACTCGGGCGCGGCCTTCTGCGCGATCTCGTGCACGTTGCCGACGGTGGGGATGCCGGACCCCAGGTCTAAGAACTGCCGCACGCCGGCGTCCACGAGGTGCAGCACGGCGCGGCGCAGGAACGCCCGGTTGAGGCGGGCGATGGTGCGGGCGTTGGGCTGGGCCCGCAGGAACTTCTCGGCCAGCACCCGGTCGGCCGCGAAGTTGTGGCCACCGCCGAGCAGGTAGTCGTAGAGCCGGGCGGCGCTGGGCAGCCCGGTGTCGACGTCGTTCGGTACCCAGCTCAGTTGTTCCGCCACCGCACATCCTCACCCAGTGTGTGTACCCGCCCGAGCGTCCCGCCCCGGCGGGGCGAGATTACTGAGACGGTCAGTGCCGTGGGCAGGGGCCTGGACCGCTTGCCCCCGATCGGCGTACCAAGGGTGAGCATCGTGGTGACGGTGAGTACGCCGAATGCCGACTCCACGGCACGCTCGCCGGCGGGAAAACGCCGTGCTGCCACGGAGAACGTCGGCGCCGGAGGCGCGTGACGTTGACACGACGGCCACCCGGTCCAGTGTCACCTCCCCAGGGGGGTCCCGAGAACGCTCAGGCCACTGTGGACGGTGCCGCGCCGTCCTGTCATTCGGGCGAGGCGCCGCGGACCCGTCCCGCGATGCGGGCGCTGCGGAACCGAACCACCGTCGGAGGTGGTGCGAGCCAGTACCCTTCGCGCATGTCAGACGAGGCACGCTCGCTCACCGACGTGGTCACGAGGCTGCGCCGGGCACTGCGCACGAGCATCCGGTCGGAATGGCCGTGGGACTCCCTGCCGATGGCGCAGGTCGAGTTGCTGCAGACGCTCGCCGAGCGCCCGCCCATGCGCGTCGGCGACCTCGCCGCCGAGCTGCGCCTGGCCCCCAACACCGTCAGCGGCCTCGTCGGCCAGCTGATCGAGAGCGGGCTCGTCGAGCGCGGCGGCGACCCGACCGACCGCCGCGTCGCCCGGCTCTCGGTGACGCCGCAGGGGCACGAGCAGCTGGCCGTCTGGCAGGCCGCGCACGAGAAGCGCATCGGCTCCGCGCTGGACAAGCTCGACCCGGGCGAGCGCGCCGACGTGGTGCGCGCCCTCACCGCGCTGGACCACCTGGTGGACCACCTGCGTGCGCACTGATCCCCCGCCGCCCGACCCCGTCGACCCGGACGTCTCGCTCGACGTCCCGGCGCAGCGGCGGGAACTCGGACCCGCGGTCCTCGGCGCGATCGCCCTCGGCGGCGGGCTCGGCGGCCTGGCGCGGCACGGGCTGTCCACCGCCGTCGCCGGCCCGTGGGGCGTGCTGCTGGTCAACGTGCTGGGCTGCGCGTTGATCGGCGTGCTCATGGTGCTGGCGCCCCGCCTGCACCGGCTCGCCCGGCCGTTCCTCGGCGTCGGCGTGCTCGGCGGGTTCACCACGTTCTCGGCGTACGCGCTCGACGTCGTGCGCCTGGGCGGGGCCACGGCCGTCCTCTACCTCTTCGCGACCTTGCTGCCGGCGCTCGGCGCGACCTTCCTGGCCATGACGGTGACCAGGAAGGTAGCCGGGTGACCGCGCTCCTCGTGTTCGTCGGAGCGGCCGTGGGCGCGCCGCTGCGGTACCTGGCCGACCGCTTCGTCCAGTCCCGCCACCCGTCCCGGTTCCCGTTCGGCACGCTCGCCGTCAACGTCGTCGGCTCGTTCGCGCTCGGCTGCGTCGCCGGCGCGTCGCCGGCCCTGGTGGCGCTGATCGGCACGGGCCTGTGCGGCGGCCTGACGACCTACAGCACGTTCAGCTACGAGACCGTCCGCCTCGCCGAGGAGGGCCACGGGTGGCAAGCGTTTGCCAACGTCGCTGCCAGCCTCGTCGCCGGGGTGGGCGCGGCCGCCCTCGGCTACGCCCTCACGCGGTAGGGGTCAGCCTCCGCAGCACGTCCGGCAGCTCGCCCGTGTGCACGACGCCGAGCCGTTGCGTGGCCCGCGTCAGCGCCACGTAGAGGTCGCTCGCGCCGCGCGGCGACTCGGCGAGGATGCCCGCCGGCTCCACCACCAGCACCGAGTCGAACTCCAGCCCCTTCGCGTCGGTCACCCCCAGCACGACGACCTGCGCGTCGAGGTCGTCCGACGCGCCCGGCACGGTCGCGCGCAGCGCCGCCACCGACGCGGACGGCACGATCACCGCCAGCTTGCCGTCCCCGATCGCGGCGAGCTCCTTGTCCACCACCGGCGGCAGCGCCTCGACCGGCGACGACACCCGCAGGCTCCACGGCTCGACACCGCTGTCCCGCACGGACGTCGGCGGCGCCAGGTCCGGGTCGACGGAGGCCAGCACGTCCGCCGCCACCGCCATGATCTCCGACGGCGTCCGGTAGTTCACGGTCAGCTCGGTGAGCTTCCAGCGGTCCATCACGTACGGCGACAGGACCTCGCTCCACGACGACGCGCCGGCGATGTCGCCGGTCTGCGCGATGTCGCCGACCACGGTCATCGACTTCGACGGGCAGCGCCGCATCAGCGTCCGCCACGCCATCGGCGACAGCTCCTGCGCCTCGTCCACGATGATGTGGCCGAACGTCCACGTCCGGTCCGCCGCCGCCCGCTCGGCCGCCGTCTCGTAGCGCTCCGCGCCGTGCCGCTCGGCCAGCTTGTAGGCGTCGACCAAGTCGGTGGCCATCAGGATGTCCGGGTCGGCGTCGTCCTCCAGGTCGAGGATGTCGAGCACGCCCTGGGCGTAGTCGATCGCCTGCCGGCGCTGCCGCTCGGCCCGCGCCTTGGCCTCGGTGTCGTCCTCGCCGAGCAGCTCCGCGGCCTCGTCCAGCAGCGGCACGTCGGCGGGCGTCCACTCCGAGCCGCGCGGGCGCGCCAGCAGCGCGCGTTCCTCGGGCGACATCTTCGGCGTGGCCTTGGCGATGAGCTTCGGCGACGCGTAGAGGTCCTCGAGGAGCTGCTGCGGCGACAGCGTCGGCCACAGCCCGTCGATCGCGGCCCGCACGGCGGGGTCCTCGCGCAGCTCGCGGCGGATGTCGTCGATGTCGGCCTGGTCCAGCAGGTGCCGGCCCAGCCGGGCGACGGCCTGCGACGCCAGCGTCGAGACGATCTCCCGCTGGAACGTCCGGCGCGCCTCGTTGTGCGGACGCCTGGTGCGCCGCGCGCGGCCGCGGGCGTCGGTGATCGCCCGCCGGTCCAGCCGCAGCACGTCCTGCTCGAACGGGACCTCGACCAGGCTCGGCGCCTCCTGTCGGTCCCGAATCGCGTGCGCGACGACGTCGGCCATCGCGATGCGGCCCTTGAGGGCGGCCACCTCGGCGGGCTCGCGGCCGACCGCGGTCAGCCCGGGGAACAGCTCGCCGACGGTGGACAGCAGCACGCCGGTCTCGCCCAGCGACGGCAGCACCTGCCCGATGTACCGCAGGAACGTCGCGTTCGGACCGACCACCAGGACGCCGCGCTTCGCGAGCTGGCGGCGGTGCGTGTAGAGGAGGTACGCGGCGCGGTGCAGCGCCACGGCCGTCTTGCCCGTGCCCGGACCGCCCTGCACGACGACGACGCCGTTCAGCTCGGTGCGGATGATCCTGTCCTGCTCGGCCTGGATGGTCGCGACGATGTCGCCCATCTGGCCGGTGCGGCTCGCGTTGACCGCGGCGAGCAGGGTCGCCTCGCCGGTCAGGCCCTCCGACGGGCGGTTCGGGTCGACCGAGTTGATGTCCAGCAGCTCGTCGTCGAAGCCGACGACCTTGCGCTGCTTGGTCCGCAGGTGCCTGCGCCGGCGCACGCCGTCCGGCGCGGCGGCGGTGGCCAGGTAGAACGGGCGGGCGGCGGGCGCGCGCCAGTCCATCAGCAGCGGCTCGTACTCCTTGTCCTCGTCGAACAAGCCGATCCGGCCGATGTAGAACCGCTCGTCGGTGTGGAAGTCGAGCCTGCCGAAGCACAACCCGTTCTCCACCGCGCTGTACTGCGCCAACTGGTCGGAGTACATCGCCACGGAGGTGTCCCGCTCGGACCGCATCTGGTGCGTTCCGCCGGTTTGCCGCAGCGCGCCGGCCAGGCGCTTCGAACTCTGTTCGCGGAGGTCGTCCAGCCTGCCGTACAGCATCGACACGTATTCCTGCTCCGACTCGGTTTCCGCGAGCCGGAGGTCATCGGAGGGGCTTGACAACGTGCCTCATTTCTGGATAGCGTGGTTTATCAGCCTGTGTCGCATTGCGGCTGACAGTTCCCTGCGCCCGTCATGCGCAGAACGTCTAATCTACTACACGTTCTTGCCGCCGGTGCGTGAACAACTCCGCGCCCTCCGCCCGGTCCCGTGACGTGGGAAACCGGTCCCGTGCCGTGCTCCGCGGCCACCCCGTGCGCAGTGCCCGCGCGTGCTCCGGGACCGCCCCTCCGGCTACCCCGTGCCGACCCGCCTCGAACCGCCCGTGACGTGCCGGAGCCGCCGCCGAGCGGGTGCTCGACGGCGGCTCCCCGTGCCGCTGCTCGCGCTACAACCGGCCGGCGACGAAACGGCCGATGCCCTCCATGCCCAGCGCGTTCGGGTGCAGCGGCGCGGCCGGCGAGGTGGGGACGAAGCCCTCGAACCACTTCACGCCCGGCGGCGCGCAGACGTCACGCCCGACGCTCGGCGGCTCGATGTCCACGAACCGCGCGCCGTGCCGGGCCGACTCGGCGGCGAGCACGCGGTTGAGCCGGTGGATGCTCGCCTGGAGGTAGTCGGCGTCGCGCGCCCAGATCGGCTCCTGCGGGTAGCAGCCGCCGGGCCGCACGTAGGTGCCGTAGCCGACCACGACGATCCGAGCCTGCGGCGCGCGCGCCGAGATCGCGTCGAGGGCCGCGGCGAACTCGGGCGCGTAGGCGTCGATCAGCTCGGCCAGCCGGTCCCGGCCGCCGGAGGTGAGGCGGTCCCGGCACGACGAGCCGAGGGGTTCGGGCATGAGGTTGAGGCAGGTCACGGCGACGTCGACGAGCTCGACGTCGTTGCCGCCGATGGTGAGCGTGACGAGTTCGGTCGACGGGCGGAGGGCGTCCAGCTGCGGCGGCTGGGGGCCGGCGAGCGTCGGCTGGGAGCCGGTCAGGTCGTCGGTGACGGCGCCGGAGCACGTCACGTCCGTGAGCCGCGCGCCGAGGGTCCGGGCCAGCACCGACGGCCAGTTGTTGGTCGAGCGCAGGCAGCCGGGGGCCGACTGGTCCTGCTCCGGGATCAGGGGCCCGGCGGCGGCCGAGTCGCCGAGCGCGACGTACTCGGTGACGGGCTGGGCCGTCACGGGTTCGGCCGCGGCTGCGGCCGCCGTGGTCCAGGTGATCGACAACGCCGCCAGCAACGCCGGTAGCAGCCTGCGCACGTTCGGCTCCTCTGTGTGAGCGGGTGGTTCGGGTCACATCATGTGGCCTGGGTCGGCGCCTCGGCCCGGGGAGTCGGCGCAGATCACCCAGGCGGGTCGCGGGCAGGCCGCGCACTGCGCGTCTCCGAAGGGCTGGAACGGGGCGGCCCGGCCTCGGCGGGACGCGCGGTGAGCACCGGATCACCCGATGAGCGGCAGTGGCCGGGCACCTGGGTGAAGCGGCTCGACGGCGGCCGATCTCCCGGCACGCTGGAGCGGGTGAGGGAGAAGCGCCAGGAGCTGGCCCGGCTGTGCCGCGTCGCGGTGGACCGGTCGCGGTGGCAGCTCGGGATCGCCGCGGTCGTGTCGGCGTGGTCCCTGGCCTGGGTGGTCGGCCAGGCGTTCGGCGGGCCGAGCCCGCTGGACGTGCTGCCGGTGCGGTGGGCCGGCCTGCCGACGGGGTGGCTCGACGCGGTCGGCCGCTGGTGCGACGGGCGCACCGGGTTCCTCGCCGTGTCGGGCGGGCTGCTGTGGGCCATGACGACCGCGCGCCGGCAGGGGTCGGCGCTGCTCGGCTGGCTCGCGGTGATGGCGGCGGCCGAGGACGTCGGCTACGTCGCGGTCCGGTGGGCGCTGGTGGCCCTCGCCGTGTTCCTCGCCGTGATGGGGCTGGTGTCGCTCACCGGCCGGCGGGCGTTCGTGGTCGACCGGATCGCGGTGATCCCGAAGGACGTCGCGCGGGCCGGCGCGACGGCGGTGGCGCTGTCGGCGGTCGTGCCGCTCGTCGCGCCCGGCCTGGCGCTCACCCGACTGGTCGGCCCCTACGTCACTCGGCCACCCCGCCGCCGGGCCGGCGCGCCGATCGTCCGCGCCGCTTCCGCCGAACGGCCCCGGCCCGCCGGCACACCCGGTGAACTGCCCGAACCGGTTCCGGCGCAGCGCGGTTACCGGTGACGCCGTTCGATTTCCGATGACGGTCGGGCCGGGCCGATTTGTTTTGGCGCACGACAATCACACCGCGGAAGTCGAGTGAACCTCACATCACATTCCGGATTCGCCTGTTTGGGCTTACCGGTCCGTATCCATCAAGATGTGCGCGTGCCAGAAAATCCCGCCGAAAACCGCTTAGCCAAGGTGATGCGCCGTCAGCCCGTTCAGCAGCGCGGTGCCGCCACGGTCACCGCGATTGTCGATGCCTGCGCGACCCTGCTCAACGACTACGACTACGACGACATCACCACAGCCCGGATCGTGGAGCTGGCAGGCGTGCCAATCGGCTCGTTCTACCAATACTTCCCGGACAAGCGTTCCGTCGTCCACGCGTTGGCGTTGCGGGGCATGGAGGAGTACCTGGCCCGCGTCGAAACCCTGTTCACCGAGGGGAGGCTCGCGCCCGACTGGCGGGAGGCCGTGCAGCAGGTCGTCGGGATCTACCTCCGGATGCTCGTGGAACTGCCCGGGTTCGGCCGGGTGCGGTTCAGCGACCTGCTCGACGGGCACCGGCTCGACTCGTCCGTCGACCAGTACGAGCTCATGGCCGAACGGCTGCGGGACCTGTTCCTCGGCCGTTTCGCGGTGCGCGGCGACGCGCCCGTCACGTTGACGTTCCGGATGGCGGCCCAGACCGCCGACGCGATGTTCAAGCTGGCCGAACGGGTCGCGCCCGACGAACGCCCGGTGGTCCTCCGCACCGCCGACGGCGTGATCCTCAAGATGCTCTCCGGGGTGTTCGACCCCGCGTGACGCCGTCGCTCCCCGCGTGACTTGCCGCACCGGTCGGGGTGGTGTGGGGTGGACCGGTGAGCGACGACGACTTCGACGTGATCGTGATCGGCGGCGGCCCGGTGGGCGAGAACGCCGCCGCCCGGACCGCCGCCGGCGGCCTCAGGACCGCGCTGGTGGAAGCCGAACGCGTCGGCGGCGAGTGCTCGTACTGGGCGTGCATGCCGAGCAAGGCGTTGCTGCGCCCCGGTCACGCGCTCGCCGCCGCGCGCCGGGTGCCGGGCGTGCCGGTCGGTGACCGGCTGGACCCGGCGGCGGTGCTGAAGCGGCGGGACGCCTTCACGTCGGACTGGGACGACTCCGGCCAGGTCGAGTGGGCCGAGGGCGCGGGCCTCACCGTGGTCCGCGGTCGCGGCAGGCTCGCGGGCGAGCGCCGGGTCGGCGTCGACGGCCGCGTGCTCACCGCGACCCGCGCGGTCGTCGTGTGCACGGGCAGCGTGCCGCGGGTTCCCGAACTCCCCGGCCTGGCCGACGTGCCGTACTGGACGTCGCGCGAGGCCACGTCGGCGCACGAGCCGCCGACGTCGCTGGTGGTCCTCGGCGGTGGCGTGGTCGGCGTCGAGATGGCGCAGGCGTGGGCCCGGCTCGGCTCGTCGGTCACGCTGGTCGTGTCCGGCGAGCGGCCGCTGCCGAAGTTCGAGGCGTTCGCGGGCGACCTGGTCGCCGAAGGGCTGCGCGAGGACGGCGTCCGGGTCGTCACGGGCGTCAAGGCCACCGGTGTGTCCACATCGGACGGCGAGGTCTCGTTGCGGCTGTCCGACGGCACGGCGGTGTCCGGCGCGCACCTCCTCGTCGCGACCGGCAGGCAGCCGGCGACCGCCGACCTCGGCGTGGAGCCGTACGGGTTCGAGCCCGGCAAGGCGCTGGAGGTCGACGACACCGGCCGGGTGTCCGGAGTGGACTGGCTGTACGCGGCGGGCGACGTCACGGGCCGCGCGCTGCTCACGCACCAGGGCAAGTACGCGGCGCGGGCGGTCGGCACGGCGATCGTCACCGGCGCCCGCGACCCCGAGCCGTGGACGGCCGCCGTCGCCACGGCGGACCACACCGCCGTGCCGCAGGTCGTCTTCACCGACCCCGAGGTCGCCTCGGTCGGCTGGACCGAGGCGCAGGCGCGCGAGGCGGGGCTGGAGATCCGGGTGGTCGACCTCGACATCGCGGTCGCCGGGTCGTCCCTGCACGCCGACGGCTACCGGGGCAAGGCGCGGATGGTCGTGGACGAGCGCAGGCGCACCCTCGTCGGCGTCACGTTCGCCGGCCCCGACGTCGCCGAGCTGGTCCACGCGGCCACGATCGCGATCGTCGGCGAGGTCACCGTGGACCGGTTGTGGCACGCGGTGCCGGCGTACCCGACGATCAGCGAGGTCTGGTTGCGGCTGCTGGAGGCGTACGGCCTCTGACGGCGCCGGTGACGTCCCGCGCCGGTGGCCGAAGGGGTCACCCGGTGGGCCGAATGGCTGACGAATCACGAAATCTGCGGCCTACACTCCGTGGGTGACCAGGGGAGCGGTGGCTGTCGCGATCGGCGCGGTCCTCTGGTGCGCCTTCGTCATCGTGACGACGTTCCTGCCGGGCTGGCCGTCGTGGTCCCCGACCGTCGTGTACCTGCCGGGGTTCCTGGTCCTGCCGGTCGTCCTGCACACGTTGTTCCGCGCGCGTTCGCACGCGTTGCTGTGCCTGGCGCACGTGCCGAGGTCCGTGCTGTTCCCCGGTTTCGCGATCGCGGTCGCCGGATGGCTGTGCTCGTTCGGGTTCATCGCGGGCAGGCCGGGCACCGAGACGGTGTGCGCGGTCGCCGGGCTGGTGATCGTGCTGCACGTCGCGTTCGGCCTGATCGGCGTCGGCATGGTGCGCGTCGGCCGCTGACGCTCCCGGCTACCGCGCTGACGCTCCCGGCCGCTGACGTTCCGGCTACCGCCCTGACTGCCTGGTCACCGCCGCGCGTCGGCCGTCGACACCCCGGTCACTGCTGCGCGGCCGGCAGCCGCATCGCCTGGTCGGCGATCGTCGCCAGCTTCGGGTCGGCCGCGTCGGGTTCGCCCTCCGCCCACACCACCTGGGTGATGCGCAGCTGCGCGCCCTTCACCGTCACCCGGATCAGCGAGCGGTCGAACGTCGTCGGACCGCCGGTCCACCCCTTGCCGTCCTGGACCAGCGGCGTGACGCCGCCCGCGCCCGCCGTCGACGCGACCGCGTGCAGCTCGGACGCCCTGGTGGCATCGGGCAGGTTCAGCTCCGCGATCGCGACGGCGACCTTGCGGCCGTCCTCCGCGGTCTCGTACTGCGCCCGCCGCAACTGCATGCACACGTGCCCGGACAGCCACGCCTGCACGTCGCCGAACGCGCGCGAGGCGCAGTCGTCGGTCCGGTCCGCGCCGCGCGGGGTGAAGTTGCGGCCGTCCACGACCACGGTCGTCGGTTGCGGGGTCGGCGCGGCGGACGACGCGCTGTCCGCCGTGTCACCCGCCGACAGGGACGCGATCAGGGCCACGACCAGCAGCACGCCGACCACGGCCGCCCCGACGTACGGCAGCACCCTCCGCTTCGGCGGCGCGACGGTGACCTTCGGCAGCAGCATGGTGCTCGCCGACGCGAGGTCGGCCGCCGCGTCCGAGAACCCCTCGGCGATCAGGTGGCGCCGCTCGGGCGGCACGCCGGTCGGCGCGAGCACGGCGACGAGCTTGGCGGCGTGCTCGGCCGAGCACGGCCGGTCGCTGGTGGCCAGTTCGCGGGCGGCGGCGAGCAGCGTCGTCGGCTTCGGGTGCAGGACGCGCACGCCCCGGTTCAGGTCGACGGTCGGCTGCACGACCTGCCCGACGTACGGGCCGACGGCGACGACGGTCGTCACGGGCAGCGGCTCGCCGCGCATGTCCTGGATGCGGCGGGCGACGGCCGTGCTGGCCTCCAGCGCCTCCGCGGCGGGGCTCATCGCGCCGTCCTGGCGGGTCAGCGGCCAGCCGTCGATCTTCCACTGACCGTTGAGCGGGGCCTCCAGCCGCATGGCGGGGTCCGGCAGGTCCACGCCGACGACGACGAGCACGCCGCGGGGGAGCACCACCACGGCGTCCAGGTCGCGCGGGCAGTCCGGCGGGCGCACGCCCAGCAGCGCGACGCCGCCCAGCACGGCGTCGCCGACACCCCAAGTGCTCAGCGCCGCCCGCACGTCGGCTCCCACCGCGGACGGCTCGGTCCCGAGTCGGATCAGCCGCACAAGATCACACCGTTCCACACGGTTCGACACGGTAGCGCCGTTCGCGGCGAGCTGGCTGAGCGCATCGCAGGAGATGACATTCCGTGACACCCATCACCTGAACGGGTGTGTCTCGTTAGTGGAATTGCCCAACCCTGCATTGGAGGTCAGCCAGTGACGCGCAAAGCCGCCCTGCTCGCGGCGGGAACGTTGGCACTGTCCGCAGCGGTCGCACCTTCCGCCTCGGCCGGTCTGCTCGCCCCCGTCTCCACGTTGCTCGCCAGCCAGCTCTCCGGAGGCCAGTCCGGCGTCGTGCTCGTGCACGGCGCCGACGTCGCCGCCGCCGAACGCGCCGTGCGCGTCGCCGGCCTGTCCCGCATCACCAGCTTCGACCGCGTCGGCGTGGTCGCCGCCCGCGGCACCGCGGCGCAGATCACCACCGCCCGCGCCGCCGCCGGCGTCACCTACGTCGAGGCCAACCGGCCGATCGAGTTCACCGGCTCCACCTCGCACACCGCCACCCGCGGGCTCGACGCGCGCCGAACCCTGACCGGCGCCAACGGCCAGGCCCTCGACGGCAGCGGCGTCACCGTCGCGGTGATCGACTCCGGCGTCGACCCGACCCACCCGGCGTTCCGGCAGGCCGACGGCACCACCAAGATCGTCCGCAACCTCAAGAGCGTCTGCCTCGACGAGGCGAGCACCGGCACCGGGTGCATCCTCGACGTGCCGACGAACGTCGACACCGACCTGCTCGCGGTCGGCGGCCACGGCACCCACGTCACCGGGATCGCGGTCGGCGGCGACACCACCCTCACCGACGGCACGGTCGTGCGCGGCGCGGCCCCCGGCGCGAAGGCCGTGGTGATCTCGACCGGCGCGGTGCTGTTCATCATCGGCGCCGACGCCGCGCTGAACTGGGTGCTGGAGAACCACCGCGCGCCGTGCGGCGCGAACGTCCCGGCGTCGGTGTGCCCGCCGATCAAGGCGATCAACAACTCCTACGGCCCGTCCGGCGGCGGTGCGTTCGACCCGAACTCCGCCACCGTCAAGCTCCAGCGCGCGCTGGCCGCCGAAGGCGTCGTGACGGTGTGGGCGAACGGCAACGACGGCGGCGACGGCAGCGCGAACCTGTCCAACCCGCCCGGCCAGGACCCGACGCCCGGCGTGCTCTCCGTGGCGTCCTACCACGACCTGGGCACCGGCACCCGGGACGGCGCGGTGTCGGACTACTCGTCGCGCGGCCTGGCGACGGACTCCGCGACGTGGCCGGACATCTCCGCGCCCGGCGAGGACATCACCGCGGCGTGCCGCCCGTACCTGGTGATCTGCGCGACCGGCCTCAAGCCGCAGAACGGCCCCGGCGTGCTCGACCTCGGCACGTTCAACACGATCAGCGGCACGTCGATGGCCGCGCCGCACATCACCGGCATCGTGGCCCAGCTGTTCCAGGCCAACCCCGGCGCGACGCCCGCCCAGGTCGAGGCGGCGTTGAAGTCCACGGCCCACAAGTACGGCTCCGGCTACCAGGCCGTCGGCCCGTACACCACCAGCCACGACAAGGGGACGGGCCTGGTCGACGTCGTCGCCGCGGCCCGCGCGCTGGGCGCGAGCTGACCGCCCGGTGATCACCGGGCGCCGGTGATCACGTGATCGTGTCCGGCTGATCCCGGAAAGTGACCTCGCGGCCCGCACCCCCGGGCCGCGAGGTCGGCGGATCAGGGTCGAAAGTCCTGTATCCGACCCGCCCGGGTGAGGAGCGGGCTGGTTCTTATGGCGGACTGCTGCCACAGCGGGCAGAATGACCAAGTCGGGAATTCACAAGATCGTCCGCGTCATCGAGAGGTCGTAGGGGAAGACGTCCCTCGTCGAGTAGCGGAGGTCAGCTGTGAGCACCCGTGGCAGCAGCAGTGGCGTGGTCTACGTCCACTCGTCGCCGTCTGCGGTCTGTCCGCACGTCGAGTGGGCGATCTCGGGCACCCTCGGTGAGCGAGCGGACCTCAAGTGGGCGGCGCAACCCGCGGCGCCCGGTCAGTTGCGCGCCGAATGCAACTGGACCGGCGACGCCGGCACCGGCGCCAGACTCGTGTCCGCGCTCAGGGCGTGGCCGATGCTCAGGTTCGAGGTGACGGAGGACCCGAGCCCGGGCGTGGACGGCGCGCGGTACTGCTTCGCGCCCGTGCTGGGCCTGTGGCACGCCCGCACCAGCGCGAACGGCGACATCGTCGTGCCCGAGGACCAGCTCCGGTCCCTGGCCGCGCGCAGCCGCGGCGGCGAGTCGTTCGCGCACGGCGTGGACGAGATCCTGGGCGCGGCCTGGGACGACGCCCTCGAACCGTTCCGCCGCGCCGGCGACGGCGCGCCCGTCACCTGGCTGCACCGCGTGGGGTGATCGGGCCGGCCTCGCCGGCGGGTGAGCGCGCCCCGACGTGATCACCCGCGGTGTCGTTCCCGGCCGTTCGCGGCACGTTTGACGGGTGGCCATTGGGCCTTCCGGGTGGTTGGCCGCCCGGACGTGCGCTGTGGCACTCTCGTGGCGTGTCCGCCCGCGTGTTGCTGCCCGTCGTGCTCGTGGTCGCCGCCGCCACGGCCGGTGTCGGCGTGCTCGCGCGGGAGGCCTACCACCGGCCCGCGGGCGCGCCGAACGAGCAGATCGCGCTGCCCAGCTCGTCCAGCCCCGTCCCGCCCGGCGACCAACCCGGCAGCGGCGACGTGCAGCTCAGCATCGACGCGTCGCAGCACCCGGACGGCGCGCGGGTGCGCGAGGTGCTGCAGCAGTTCTTCGACGCGATCAACAGCCACGACTACGAGCAGTGGACCAAGACCGTCACCGCGCACCGGGTGAGCCAGACGCCGAAGTTCCGCTGGCTGTCGGACTACGAGAGCTCCCGCGACGGCACGATCCTGGTGCACCGCGTCGAGACGGTCACCCAGGGCAGGCTGCGGGTGCTCATGACGTTCACCAGCACGCAGGACGTCGCCAAGGCGCCGGCCGAGCTCCAGGCCGACTGCATCCACTGGCGCGTGGTGTACCCGGTGCAGGAGGAGCGCGGCGCCCTCCGCGTCGACCTGGGCGCCGAGGGCTCGGCCTCCCAGTTCACCCCCTGCTGACCGGCCCCGGACACGGCGGTGGGGTCGCCCCCCGACGAAGCGACCCCACCGAACGCCGTCCCGCCCTACAGCGGGATGTTGCCGTGCGCGCCGCGGCCGGCCGGCGCGGCCGCCAGGGCCTGGGCCAGCTTCCGCCGCGTCCGCGTCGGCTCGACGACCTCGTCCACGACGCCGATCGCGATCGCCCGCTCCACGCCGCCGGCGATCCGCTCGTGCTCCTCGACCAGCTTGGCGTGCAACGCCTCCCGCTCGTCGTCCGGCACGGCCGCGAGCTTCTTGCGGTGCAGGATGCCGACCGCCGCCTTGGCGCCCATCACGGCCACCTCGGCGATCGGCCACGCGAACACCGCCGTCGCGCCCAGCGACCGCGAGTTCATCGCGATGTACGCGCCGCCGTACGACTTGCGCGTCACCAACGTCACCCGCGGCACCACGGCCTCGCCGAACGCGTGCAGCAGCTTCGCGCCGCGCCGCACCACGCCATCCCACTCCTGGCCGACGCCCGGCAGGTAGCCGGGCACGTCCACCAGGACCAGCAGCGGCACGCCGAACGCGTCGCACATCCGCACGAACCGGGCCGCCTTCTCCGCCGACAGCGAGTCCAGGCACCCGCCCTTGCGGATCGGGTTGTTCGCGATCACGCCGACCGTGCGGCCACCGAGCCGGCCGAGGCCGACCACGACGTTCGGCGCCCACTTCGCCTGCAGCTCCTCGAACGAGTCGTCGTCGAGGATCGCCCGCACCAGCGGCTTCACGTCGTAGGCCCGCTGCGGCTGCTCCGGCAGCAACGCCCGCAGGTCGTCGCCGTCCGGCACCGAGTGGAGGTCGAACACGCCGGGCTGCGCGAACAGCCCGGTGATCCGCCGCGCCCGCTGGTAGGCGTCCGGCTCGTCGTCCGCGATCACGTGCACCACGCCGGACTTGCGCCCGTGCGCCTCCGCGCCGCCGAGGCCGTCCATGTCGATCTGCTCGCCGGTCACCGACCGGACCACGTCCGGCCCGGTCACGAAGACCTTGCCGGCCGGGGCCATGATCACCACGTCGGTCAGGGCGGGGCCGTAGGCGCCACCGCCCGCGGCCGGGCCGACCACCACGGAGATCTGCGGCACCCGACCGGACGCGCGGATCATCGCCGCGAACATCTGGCCCATGCCGTCCAGGGACTCCACGCCCTCCGGCAGCCGCGCGCCGCCGGAGTGCCAGACGCCGATCACCGGGGTGCGCTCGCGCACCGCGGTGTCGATCGCCTCGACGATGTGCCTGCACCCCTCGGAACCCAGCGCGCCGCCCATCCGCGTGGCGTCGCTGCAGTAGGCCACGACCTTGGCGCCGTTGATCCGGCCCCGCACGGCGAACATGCCGCTGCCGTCACGGGGTCGCAGGGGAGCGATCGAGCCGGGGTCCAGCAGTTGCGCGAGCCGGACCTCCGGGTCGCGCGGATCGGTCTCGCCATCCGCCTCCGGGTTCGCCGGGCGGGACGCAAGGGCAGTCATCGCGAAGCTCCTCGTAGACGTCTGTCAGGCCTGGGTGAAGACGAGCGAGACGTTGTGCCCGCCGAAACCGAACGAGTTGTTCACCGCGGCGACCAGGTCGATCTTGCGCGGCTCGCCGGTGACGACTTCCAGCTCCACCTTCGGGTCCTGGTTCTCCAGGTTCAGCGTCGGCGGCACGATGCCGTCGCGGACCGACAGCAGCGTGGTGATCGCCTCCACCGCGCCCGAAGCGCCCAGCAGGTGGCCGTGGTTGCCCTTGGGCGCGGTCAGCACCGGGTGGTCGCCGATCGCGCGGCGCACCGCCAGCGGCTCGATCACGTCGCCCACCGGGGTGGACGTGGCGTGGCAGTTGACGTGGCCGACGTCGGCCTTGTCGACGCCCGCGACCCGGATCGCCTTCGCGATGGCCCGCGACTGGCCGATCCCCTCGGGGTCGGCCGCGGTGATGTGGTGGCCGTCGGAGCTCGTGCCGACGCCCGCGAGCTTGCCGTAGATCCGCGCGCCGCGGGCCCGGGCGAAGTCCTCGCGCTCCAGCACCATGATCCCGGCGCCCTCGCCGAGCACGAACCCGTCCCGGTTCACGTCGAACGGGCGCGACGCGCGCTCCGGGTCGTCGTTGCGGGTGCTCATGGTCCGGGCCTGGATGAACCCGGCCATGGTGATGGTGGTGATGCACGCTTCCGCGCCACCGGCCACGACCACGTCCGCCTCGCCGGACTTCAGCATCCGGTACGCCCAGGCCAGCGCCTCGGCGCCCGACGCGCACGCCGACACCGGCGCGTGCACGCCCGCGCGTGCCTTCAGGTCGAGGCCCACGTGCGCGGCCGGACCGTTGGGCATGAGCATCGGCACCGTCAGCGGCGACACCTTGCGCAGCCCGGAGGCCTCGATCAGGTCGTCCTGGTCCAGCAGGGTCATCGCGCCGCCGATGCCGGTGCCGATCACGACACCCAGCCGTTCGAGGTCGACGTCGTCCTCGCCGATCCCGGCGTCCGCCCACGCCTGGCGCGCGGCGACGACCGCGACCTGCTCGCAGCGGTCCAGCCGGCGAGCCTCGACCCGAGGCAGCACCTCGGTGGGCTCGACCGCCAGCCGCGCGGCGATCCGCACGGGCAGGTCGAAGCGCTCGGCGAAGCCGCCCACGAGCGGCGTCACGCCGCTGCGGCCGGCCAGGAGCGCGTCCCAGGTGGAGGCGACATCGCCACCGAGCGGGGTGGTGGCACCCAGCCCGGTGACGACGACGTCGTTGCTACTGGTCATGCGTTGCTGGCGATGTAGTTGACCGCATCGCCCACGGTCTTGAGGTTGGCCAGCTCGTCGTCCGGGATCTTCACGCCGAACTTGTCCTCGGCCTGCACGGCGATCTCCACCATGGACAGCGAGTCGATGTCCAGGTCGTCCACAAAGGACTTGTCGACCGTCACGTCGGCCGCCTCGACGCCGGCGACCTCCTCGACGATCTCGGCGAGCCCCTTCTGGATGTCCTCGTTGCTCACTGAAAATCCCTTCCTTCTTGCTTCGCCGGCTGGGTCGTCCCACCGGAGTCTGGAATAGCGGTCACGGCAGCCGGACGACCTGTCCCGCGTAGGACAGGCCGGCTCCGAAGCCGACGAGCAGCGCCACGTCACCGCTGCGCACCTCTCCCGCCGCGCGCATGTGGTCCAGCGCGAGGGGGATGGAGGCGGACGAGGTGTTGCCGGAGTCCACGATGTCACGTGCGATCACGAGGTCTTCACGGGCACCCTTGGCGCGCAACCGCTTCGCGATCGCCTCGATGATCCGCAGGTTCGCCTGGTGCGGCACGAAGACGTCCACATCGGACACCTCCAGGCCGGCCAGCTCGATCGCCCTGAGCGCGATCGGCGCGATCTGCGTGGTCGCCCACCGGAAGACCGACTGGCCCTCCTGGAAGATGAACGAGGCCCGGTCGGCCACGTGGATCATGTCGACCAGGTCGCCCGCGCTGCCCCAGGACACCGGGCCGATGCCCGGCTCGTCGGACGCGCCGACGACCGCCGCGCCCGCGCCGTCCGCGAAGATGATCGCGGTGGACCGGTCGTCCGGGTCGACCCAGTCGGTCAGCTTCTCCGCGCCGATGACCAGCACGTTGTTCGCCGTGCCCGCGCGGACCAGGTCGGACGCCGTGCCGAGCGCGTAGCAGAACCCGGCGCACGCGGCGTTCAGGTCGAACGCGGGCGCGCCCTTGATCCCGATCCGGTCGGCGACCTGGGCGGCCGCGTTGGGGATCTGGGACGGCATGGTGCAGGTGGCGACGACGACCGCGCCGATGTCGGCCGGGGTGAGCCCGGCGTCGGCCACGGCCTTCGCGCCGGCCTCGATGGCCATGTCGACGAGCCGCTCGTCCGGCTTCGCCACGCGGCGGTTCGCGATGCCGACCCGGTCGCGGATCCACTCGTCCGAGGTGTCCATCCGCAGGCTCAGGTCGTGGTTGCTCACGATCGTCTCGGGCTGGTAGCTGCCGAGGCCGACGATGCGGCTGCCGGTCGGGCCGGTCGGCGTCGAGAAGGTGGTCACTCGGCCACCTCCGCCCGCGCGGCGGTGATCATCTCGACGACCTGGTCCAGCTGGTCGGGGGTCTTGAGGCCCAAGGTGGGGGTGCCCTTCAGTTCGCGCTTGGCCAGACCGGTCAACGCGCCGGCGGGCGGCAGTTCGACCACCGCGGTCACGCCGTGCTCGGCCAGGGTTGCCTGGCAGGCGTCCCACCGCACCGGGCGGGTCACCTGGGAGATCAGTCGGCTCAGCACTTCGGCGCCGTCCGACACGACCGTGCCGTCGGCGTTGGACAGCAGCGGCAGGGCGGGGTCCTTGACCACGATCCCGGCGGCACGGGAGCGCAGCGCGTCCTCGGCCGGCGCCATGTACCGGGTGTGGAACGCGCCCGCCACCTGCAGCTTGCGGGTCTTGGCCCGGCCGGGGGGCGCCGCGATGAACTCGTCGAGCGCGTCCAGCGGACCGGCGGCCACGATCTGGCCCGCGCCGTTGCGGTTCGCGCCGACGAGGCCCAGCTCGTCGAGGCGCGCCAGCACCTCGTCCGGCTCGCCGCCGAGCACGGCGGCCATGCCGGTCGGCGTCAGCGCGCACGCGGCGGCCATCTCGGCGCCGCGCACGGCGGCCAGCGCGACCGCGTCGTCGGTGCTCAGCACGCCCGCGATGGCGGCGGCGGCCAGTTCACCGACCGAGTGGCCCGCGATGATCGTGTCGGCGGGCAGCTCGACCCGGCGGCGCAGCTCCTCGTAGGCGAGCAGCGCGAGTGCGACGACCAGCGGCTGGGTGACCGCGGTGTCCTTGATCTCGTCCGCGTCGGCGGTGGTGCCCAGGCGCGCCAGGTCCAGGCCGGTCGCCTCGGACCAGGCGCCGACGCGCTCGGCCGCCCCCTCGACGTCGAGCCAAGGGGTGAGCATGCCGGGTGTCTGGGACCCCTGTCCGGGGGCGAGGAGCGCGATCACCCGCTCACTGAACACGTTTTCGGTGGCCCGCACTGATGCCGCCAGAGACGAAACCGGGGACCAGGCTTTGTAGGGTCTCTACAAATGTGACTCCACGATGAACGTAGAACAACGTCGCGTGTTGTGGAGCCCGGCTCAAACCGGACATGCGTCGTCCGTCACACCCGCCCGAGGGTCGCCGAACCGGGTCACCAGAGGCCGCGGGCACGGGCCAGCCGCCCCACGGACAGTGCGACCCTCAGCACCAGAGCGTCACGGGGGTCGTTGGCGTTCCGACCCGTCAGCTCGGTCGCGCGCCGCAGCCGGTAGCGGACGGTGTTCGGGTGGACGAACAGCTTCCGCGCGCACGCCTCCAGCACGCCCCCCACTTCGAGGAACGTGTCCACGGTCTCCAGCAGCGAGCCGCCCGCGTCCTCCAGCGGCCGCGCCACCCGGTCCACGAGCTGCCACTCGGCCTCCGGGTCGCCGGCCAGCGCGCGCTCCGGCGGCAGGTCCAGCGACCGCACCGGGCGCGGCGCGGCGGGCCA
>NZ_JBHTLK010000029.1:27104-41481 GCF_042678885.1 Saccharothrix hoggarensis | reverse complement strand
CCGCCGGGCGGGTCGGCGGGCGGCTGCGGCACGGGCGGTGGCGCGGGGACGGTGCCCGCGGGCAGCGCCGCGATCGTGCCGAGCAGCGTGCACGCGAACGGCCCGGGCCCGTTCTTGATCTGCGCCTGCACCACGCCCTGGGCGGCGTCGGCGATCTGGTACGCCTGCTCGCCGTTGATCTCGGCGACGATGCCGTAGCCCGCGTACTTCGCCGACGCGATCGGCATGCCCGCGGTGACGGTGGCGCGGTCGTCCACCAGGCGTCCGCCGAACGTCGAGCCGGCGGGCACCTCGACGTTGTTCGGCTTGCCGTCCAGCCAGACCGTGGCGAACCGGGTCGGCTTCGTCGGCGTGCCGGTGGCCTCCGGCACGGTCAGGTAGCGCACCTGGCCCGCGACCGGCGACACGATCCCGAAGACCGGGTTCATGGTGACCGTGCCGGTCAGGCTGACCTTGTTCGACAGGTCCTGCCGGGACGGCGTGGCCGTCGTCTGCACGGTGCCGCGCGGCGCCAGCCCGGGGTCGAGCGGCTCCGCCCCGGTCGACGTGCACGCGGTCGCGGCGAGCGCCACCGCGACCAGTCCGCACACGCGGACGAACGCTTTTTCGGACACCGGTCCCCCCAAACGCGAATACCCATTCCGGTTTCGCCAACTTACCCATATGACGCCGGCGGGGTGATCGGGGTTGCGCCTCACCGGGGAACCGCTCCGGGAGGGAGCGGTTCCCCGGTGGTCAGGGGATCGGGGGGCCGGTCCGGGAACCGGCCGGCGGCTCAGGCGACGGCGTGCAGCGCGCCGTCCGGGCCTTCGAGGCAGCGGGCCGTGCCGACCCGCGCGTTGACGAACTCGGTGATGCAGCGGCCCAGCTGCTCGTGCGCGGCGGCGTTCGGGTGGAACGACTGCTGCGCCATGTGGATGCCGATGGCGTCGAGGCCGCCGGACACCAGCGCGTACGGGTCGACGGTCAGCCGGCGCTGCCACTCGCCGGTCGTCGTGTCGCCCTTGCTGCACGCCTCGCGGTTCTCCGTGGCGCGGGAGAAGTCGAGGAACTTCACGCCGGTCCGCGTGGCCACGCCGCGCAGCGCCTCGGACAGCTGCGGCACGGCGACCGTGCGGCCGTAGCCCGCGTCGGCCAGCCGCAGCGGGCAGCCCTGCGGCCCGTGCCGGTAGCGGTCCATCTTCTCGGTCACCGGCGAGGCGTACGAGGTGAGGACCAGGTCGTAGGACGTGTCGGCGTAGCCGGCCTGGGTCATGGCGGCGCGGACGTCGCGCACCGCGACCTCCACCTTCGGCGCCATCGCGGCCAGGCGGGCGGGCCACTCGCGTTCCAGCGTCGAGCGGCAGCTCGGGCCGAACGGGTTCACCCACGCGGCCACGCAGTCGACCATGGTGTCGGCGAACCGGGGGTCGTCGTTCGCGCCCACCTGCACCACGACCGCGGTCACCCGGTACTGGCGGGCCACCTCGATGAGCCGCCGAGCCTGGGAGCCCTCGGTGTAGTGCACGGTGTCGGCCAGCGACACGTTCGCCGAGTCCGCGCCCGAGCAGGCGAGGTTGACCGTGCGGTCGGCGAGCCGCGTGCGGTGGATCATGGCCTGGGTGGAGCGGTGGCACCAGTTGCCGTTCTCCCCCTCGGTGCCCGGCTCGTACGACCCGGCGCCCTCGCCGGACATCGCGCTGTCACCGAGGGACACGACGGCGGTCTGCCGATCGTCGACCGCGGCCGCCGTGACGGGGACGGCGACGAGCGCCGCTCCGGCTGCCAACAAGGCGCCCACCACGGCGCCAACCTTCTTCCGCGACACCGCAGACCTCCAGGGCTTGATCACCGTCGACCGGACCCGCACGTCATCCGACCGTATGGCCGCCGCCACGCCGGGGACAACGTCCGATCGGCGGCTTTGCACGGCCCTTCGGGGGTCCGCATTCGGCGGCAGGCCCGTGGAGTGTCCACAGAGGACTTTTGCTGTGGGGGTTCGCGGGCGCCGGTGCGGTGGGCCGAGGAAGTGGCCCACCGCACCGGGACTGCCCGCTACTCCTCGCCGCCGAAGTCGTCGCCGCCGTCGAACACGTCGTCCACGACCTCGCCCAGCACCATGCCGCCGACGACGCCCGCCGCGACACCGCCGACCATCGCGCCCATCCCCGGACCGCCGTGGTGCCCGTGGTGGCCGTGGTGCCCGTGCACGCCGTGGCCGCCGCGCTCGGCGACCTGAGCCATCCACTGCCCGATGGCGGACGCCCAGTCGGTGTTCACGGCGTCGGCGTGCGAGGCGTGGAAGCGGCCGAACGCGTCGGAGCCGGACGAGAACATCCCGCCCCGCTTGTCGGCCTCCAGCACGACGACCAGCTCGTGCGGGCTGGTGACGAAGGTCAGCTCGACCTGGTTCACCCGGCCCGCGAACTGCGCCGGCGGGAAGAACTCGATCTCCTGGTAGAAGCCGAGTTCCTGGTGCACGCCGTGGATGCGGCCCGCCTCGACGTCGGCGCCGCGGAACTGGAAGCCGAGCTGCCCGAACGCGTCGAGCACGCGGTCCTGCGACGGCAGCGGCCCGACCAGCACCGGGTCGAGGTCGCCCTTGTCGGGCGCGCCGGAGATCACCAGCTCGGTCCGCACGCCCACCGTCATCCCGGGCAGCGGCTGCCCGCCGACGGCCGTGATCGGCGTTTCCCACGGCAGCGGCAGCTGGAACGGGACGGACACCGGCCGGCCGGCCGCGATCCGCACGTCCTGCGCGACCTCGACGCGCAGGAAGTCGGCCTTGCCGGCGAACTCGTGGTCGCCGTGCTCGACCTCGACCCTGGTCACCAGGGACAGCACGATCCGGTCGATGCGGGCGTCGCTGCTGCCGCCCTGGATGCGCACCTGGCCCGTGATCACCTGGCCGGGCTGCGCGTGCGGCGAGTCGAGCACCGTGTCGACGGACGGTCCGCCGACACCGAAAGCGCTGAGCATCCGCTTGAACATGAGGTGGTCTTCCTCCGTGGAATCCGGTCGGTCAGTTCGGTTGGTCGGTCTCGTCCTCGAAGTCGCCGATCAGCTCTTCGAGGAGGTCTTCGAGGGCGGCGATGCCGATCACGCGGTCGTCGGCGTCCGCCACCAGCGCCAGCTGCGCCCGTTCGGCGCGCATCGCGGTGACGGCGCTCGCCACCGGCAGCGTGGCGGACAACGTCAGCGGCGTCGTCATCAGGTCGCGGGCCGGTGTGTCGGCGCCCGTGGCGGTCGCGCGCACGGCCTCCCGGATGTGCACGAGCCCGACGAACCGCCCGTCCCGGTCCGTCACCGGGAACCGCGACCGGCCGCAGTCGCGGCTGCGCTCCTCGACCGCCCGCGCGCCGGTGTCCTCGGTGACGGTGACCGCGTCCGCGACCGGCACCATCACCTGGGCCACGGTCGTCTGCCGGAGCTGGAGCATGCGCGTCAGCAGCCGTCGCTGGCCTTCCGGGATCAGGCCGTGCTCGGCGGACTGCCGCACCAGCATGCGCACGTCGTCCGGGTGGTGCTCGGGGGCCAGGTCGTCCTTCGGCTGGACCTTCAGCAGGAGCAGCAAGGCGTTCGTCGTCGCGTTCAGTCCGCTGAGTACCCACCGGACGGTGTGCGCGAAGGCCCGGAACGGCAGCGCGAGCAGCAGCGCCGACCGCTCGGGGCGGCTGATCGCCCACGACTTCGGCGCCATCTCGCCGACCACCATGTGCAGGAACACCACCAGCAGCAGGCTGATCACGAACGCCGTCGCGGACGACAGCCCGGCCGGCAGGCCGACCGCCCGGAACAGCGGGTCGACCACGTCCGCGACCGCGGGCTTCGCCAGCGCGCCCAGCCCCAACGTGCACAGCGTGATGCCCAGCTGCGCGCCCGCGAGCATCAGCGACAGCTCGCGCACACCAGCCAACGCGGCCCGTGCCGCCCGGCTGGTGTGCGCGGCCTCCTCCAGCCGGTGCCGCTTCGCCGCCATCAACGCGAACTCGGCGGCGACGAAGAAGGCGTTGGCCGCCAACAGGACCAGCGACAGCGCCAACGACCACGACGTGCTCATCGCCGTTCCCCCGTGGCGTTCGCCGGCGCGGTGGTCCGCAGTCGGACCCGGCTCGCCACGTGCCGCGCGACGGCTTCCACCCGCACGGACACCGGGCCGATCACGACCTCGTCGCCGACGTCGGGCGTGCGACCGAGGCGGTGCATCAGGAGACCGGAGACGGTGTCGTAGCTGTCGTGCTCGGGCAGCGCGATGCCGGTGGTGTCGGCGATCTCGTCGATCCGCAGCCGTCCGGGCACCTCCCAGCCGTCGGCGCGCCGTTCCACGGTGTCGCGCGGCACGTCGTCCTCGTCGTGGATCTCACCGACCAGCTCCTCGGCGAGGTCCTCCAGCGAGACGACGCCCGCGAAGCCGCCGAACTCGTCCACCACGCACGCCAGCTGACGGCGTTCGGCGCGGAGCCGTTCCAGCACGGCCGGCAGCGGCAACGTGGCGGGCACGACCAGAGCGGGTGAAGCGATGTCGCCCACCGGTGTGGTCGCACGACGTTCTGGCGTCACGGTCAGCACTTCGGCCAGCCCGACGACGCCACGCAGGTCGTCCAGCCCGTCGCCGGTGACGGGGAAGCGGGAGTGACCGGTGTCCAACAGCTCGACCACGCGCGCGGCGGGTTCGTCGGCGCGAACGGTGTGGACGGAGACCCTTGGCGTCATGGCCTGGTCGGCGACGAGGCCCCTGAAGTCCAGGCCGCGGTCGAGGAGGCGCGACAGCTCGGCGTCCAGGTGACCGCCCGCCTCGGCTTCGCGGATGATCTGCCGGAGGTCGTCCGTGGTGGCGCCTTGCGGAAGCTCCTCGACCGGTTCGATGCCGACCGCGCGGAGGAGCCGGTTCGCGGCCGCGTCGAAGAGCCGGATCACCGGGCCCGTGACCTTGAGGTACGCGAGGGTGGACGCGCTCAGCGCCTTGGCGAGGGTTTCCGGTTTCGCGATGGCGAGGTTCTTGGGGAACAGCTCGCCGAGGACCATCTGGACCGCGGTCGCGAAGGTGAGCGCGAGGGCCATCGACAGCGACACCGCGAGCGCGGGCGGGAGGCCCGTGACGCCGAGCACGGCGGCGAGGCCGTTGCCCAGGAGGGGTTCGGCGACGTAGCCGGCGAGGAGGGCGGTCACCGTGATGCCGAATTGGGCGCCGGAGAGCATGAAGGAGAGGCGGCGGGTGACGAGGTAGGCGCGGTGGGCGGCCTGGTCGCCGTGCTCCGCCTGCTGGCGGAGGCGGCCCCGGTCGACGGCCAGGTAGGCGAACTCCTGGGCGACGAAGTAGCCGGTGGCGACGGTGAGGAGGACGATCGCCAGCACGCCGGTGATGATCAACATGGTGCGTTCAGCCGGGCCGGACCCGGCCGGTTACTACAGCCGTCTGACATACTTCACACTAACACGTGGGACTGTACGGTTGGGGGTGTGGCGAGGTGACGGAGGTCCTGCTCAAGATCGGCGAGTTGGCGGCGCGGGCCGGCGTCAGCATCCGCACCGTCGACTACTACACCAGCCTCGGCCTGATCGCGCCAGCGCGGCGCACCACCGGCAACTACCGCCTCTACGCCCCCGCCGACGTCGAGCGCATCCACCTCGTGCAGCGCCTTGAGGTCCAGGGCGTCCCGTTGGACGAGATCGCCGCCGCCTTCAACACGCGTGAGGCCGACGTGGCCCCGATCTTGGAGCGGATCGACGAGGACCTGCGCGCGCTGCAAGCCGCAGTGGAATCGGCGCCGCCCGAGGCCCAGGGCGTCCTGGCCGCCATCGCCTCCCGAGTCCACTCCCTGATCGCCCTGGCCACCCAGATCCCCCCACTCCCCTGACCCTCGTCATCCCCCCGACCCCGCACCCACGCGTAGGCGCGGGTCACGGGGCGGGGGTTGGCGCTGGTTCGGTGTGGACGGTGACGGCGGTCAGGCGGGGGACGGCGCGCTTCAGGTGGTGCTCGACCTCGTGGGCGATGTGATGGGCTTGGCCCACGGTCAGGTCGGGCGCGACGGCGATCGCCAGCTCGGCGCGGAGGACGTGACCCGTCCAGCGCATCTTCACGCGGTCCGCCCGGATCACGCCGGCCACCTGGGTGGCGGCTCGTTCGGCCAGGTCGACCGAGGCCGGGTCCACGGCGTCCAGCAGGCGGCCGAAGACCTCGCTCGCGGCGTCTCGCAGGACGAAGAGGATGGCCACGGTCATGCCCAGGCCGACCAGGGGGTCGGCCGCGGGGAAGCCCGCTGCGACGCCGACGCCGCCCACCACCACCGCGAGTGAGGTGAAGCCGTCGGTGCGGGCGTGCAGGCCGTCGGCCACCAGCGCGGCCGAGCCGATGTCCCGGCCGATGCGGATGCGGTAGCGCGCGACGAGTTCGTTGCCCAGGAACCCGACCACGCCGGCGGCCGCGACGACCCACACGTGCCGCACCGGCTGCGGGTCGAGCAGGCCGCGCACCGACTCGTACCCGGCGTACACCGCGGACGCGGCGATCACCAGCACCACGACGACGCCCGCCAGGTCCTCGGCCCGACCCAGGCCGTAGGTGAAGCGACGGGTCGCGGCGCGCCTGCCCAGCACGAAAGCGATGGCCAACGGCACGGAGGTCAGGGCGTCGGCGAAGTTGTGGACGGTGTCGCCGAGCAGCGCCACCGAGCCCGTGACCACCACCAACGCGGCTTGGGCGACCGCGGTCACGAAGAGGGCGACGAACGAGACCACCAACGCCCGCATGCCGCGCTTGCTGCTCTCCAGCGCGCTGTCCACGCGGTCCGCCGAGCGGTGACCGTGACCGTGCCCGTGGCCATGTCCGTGACCACGTCCATGACCGTGGCCGTGGCCGTGGCCGTCGTCCTTGTGCCCTCTGAGTCTCACTGGTCCGCCTCGTCCGCATCGGGTTCCACGCCGGGCCTCGCGGCTACCAGCCTACCTGCGCAGTCATGCAGATACGCAAGTAGGTAGGCTGTCGCCCATGCACACCGCGCTGTCGGACTTCGACATGCCGAACGACGAGCAGGTCCACCTGGCCGCCGAGTCGTTCCGGCTCCTCGCCGACCCGACCCGGATCAAGGTCCTCTGGGCGCTGCTCCAGGGCGAGTCGTCCGTGGCCTGCCTGGCGGACCTCGCCGGCGCCGCCCCGACCGCGGTGAGCCAGCACCTGGCGAAGCTGCGCCTGGCCGGTCTGGTGAAGGGCCGGCGGGAGGGCACGTTCGTCTACTACTCCGCCGCCAACGACCACGTGAAGTCCCTGCTGGCGCAAGCGCTCTTCCACGCCGACCACGTCGACCGCGGCATCCCGCCCGCCGACGACGCCGAGCAAGAAGTCGCCCATCACCGCCAGTGACGCGGCACGCCCTGGCGACCCGGTACCCAGGTGACCCGGTGCGCGGCCGGCCAGGTCAGGCAGGTCGGGCGACGCAGGCCGGGCGTGTCAGGCGACGCATCAGGCATGGCACGAGACGTCGGGGGACGTTGCGAAGCGTTGAGGAGGGGGCGTGACGGTGGTCGGCGACGGCACGGTGGAGGTGTTCGATCCCGGTCTCGCCGATGAGGCGGACCTGGCCGCGTACTACCGCGTGGTGCGGGACAGTCACGACGAGCCGGACGAGCCGGCGCCGACGTACGACGACGTCGTGGAGCGGTTGCGCAATCCGTTCCCCGGTGTCGGGCCGGCCGCGCACTGGGTGGTGCGCGAGGGCTACGGGATCGTGGCGTTCGGGTACGCGCGGTTCCCCGAGGAGGAGAACCGGCGCCTCACGGTCGCCACGGTGGTCGTGCACCCGGACTCACGGCGGCGCGGTGTGGGCACGCGGCTGCTCCGGGCGACGCTCCCCCACCTGCGCGCACGGGGGCGCACCGTCATCGAGGGCTGGCGGGTGCCGGACGGCGGCACGGCGGCGCGGTGGGCCCACGGCATGGGTTTCCGGACCGTGCGGGTGTTGGCGGTGCAGGCGTTGACGGTCGCCGAGGCTGATCGGTCGCGGTGGCCGGACGCGCTGCCCGACGGCTACCGCGCGGTCCGGTGGGTCGGTTCGGCGCCGGAGGACGTCGTGGCGTCCTACGCCGCCGCGCGGAGCGCGATCCACGACGCGCCGACCGGGACGACGGAGTTCCGCGCTCCGGAGTGGACGGTCGAGCGGGTCCGGGCGGCCGAGGCGGAGCTGCGGCGGGAGAACACCGAGCAGCGAGTGGTGGTGGCGGTGCACGAGGCCACGGGCGCGGTCGTCGGGTTGACGGAGGTGGTGCTGCTGCCGCACGGGCCGCGGACGTCGTACCAGGGCGACACGGCGGTCCTCGCGGCGCATCGCGGCCACGGGCTGGGGTTGGCGCTGAAGGGCGTGATGGCGCACTGGCTGGTGTCCGACCACCCCGACCTGGAGCGGATGGGGACCGTCACGAACGCCGACAACGAGCACATGGTCCGGGTCAACCACCGGCTCGGGCTCGCGACCGTGCGCACGGAACTCGTGATCGCGCACGACATCGACCTGCTGATCGCCCGGTTGGGGTGACCGGCAGGCCGGGTTCATTCACCCGGCCGGGTTGACTCGGCGACGGTCAGCGAGCGGTGAGGAGCTTGTCGTCCGGCACGAGGGCCAGGTCTTCGACCCAGCGGGCGACGGCGGCGGGCTCGGGGCGGAGGGGGCCGCGCAGGCGGGCGAGCACGAACGGCGGCTCGGCGCTGTCGCTCTCCACGGCGACGGCCCAGCCGCGGTCCTCGTCCCAGAGCAGGGCCACGTCGCGGTCCGCGAAGCCGGGCAGGTGCCCGTCGAGCGCTAGGTAGGCGGTGAGGCGGCCGCCGTCGGCTTGCACGTACGAGCACTCGCCGCGGAAGCCGAGCGCGTGCGTCACCTCCGACACGTAGGCACGCAGCGCGCGTACCTCTTCGTCATCGAATTCCCAGTCCACCACGCATCACCGTCCCGCCGCTGTGACACCCCGTCTCGCACCGACCGCTCGGCGCGGTCCGGGGTAGCCCGATCGAGCGTTTCCAAAACCCACAGGACGCAACTTTTCCCCTCTGAAGCTGCTTTGGGTATGCCCGGATCGGGTAGATGTGCTGGTAGAGGGCGCGCGAACGGGTGGAACCGGTGCCGCGGTGTTTCAGGGTCGGGGCGTGCGGACGGCGATCTGGGCGGTGCGGTCGAGGTAGTCGGCGGTGAACGCGCCGGAGACGGCCTCGGTCTCGGCGACCACGACGGTCACGCCGTCGAGCACGTCGGAGTCGTAGTTGAGCGCGGTGAACGGCACGTCGTCCATGCGCAGCAGGGCGCCCGGCAGCGGCGTGATGTCGCCGGTGCCGTGGATGTCCTCCACCCGCTTGAACTCGCGGGCCTGGTCGCGGTCGTCGAACTCGACCCACGCCACGGACACGACGATCGTGCCGCCGCTGTCGTGGGCGAGGGTGAAGAGCATGCGGTCGAGCGCGACGCACGGCGCGGCTTTCAGCAGCTCTTGGACCTGGCCGAACGAGTGGGGCGCGCACTCGCCGTCCGCCCTGGTCGCGCGGTCGACCACGCGCAGGCCGGTGCCCTCCCAGACCTCGTCCGGGTCCGGCACGGACAGCCCGCCCGCACCGGCCGCGACGACGCCCGCCAGCGCCGCGGCCGCGATCACCCCGCCGGAACCCACGCGCAGCCTCCTCCGCACCGCCGAGCCGAACCGCGCCGACCACCCCGTCGACCGGCGTCATCCCCCCGCGAGTACCCGGTTCGACGGTATCCCGCACCCGTCGGTTGCGGACAGCGTCCGGCCCCGAATGCGGGCAGGTCAGGGCAGGGTCGGCAGGTACGCGGGCGCGCGGCGGGCTTGAGCGGCCTGTTCGAACGGCCTGGGCGAGGGCGTCGGGGTTCACCGCGACCACGGCGTTGACCCGGCGGTCGACGGTGTCGATGCGGCGCAGGTAGGCCCGGGTGAGGTCGACCGAGGTGAGGGTGCCCGCGTCCATGCGCCGGACCAGCTGCGGGATGGTGGCCGCGTCCAGGTTCTCGACCGGGCGGCGGGTGGTGGCGTCGGCGGGCCGGGGGCGGTCGGCGGGCCGAGGGCCGGCCGGGGTCCGGTCCGCGGGTCGGGACGTGGTCCGGGGGTCCGCAGGTCGTGGCGCCGGGTGCGGTCCGAGGGCCGCGGGCGGTCGGTGGGCCGGGGGGCGGTCCGAGGGCCGGTCGGATGCGGTCCGCGGGTCAGGTCGGTGCTACTCGCCGTGGTCCGGGTTCGCGGCGGGGTTGGCGATCCGGGCGTGCAGCCGCTCCCGGATCTCGTCCGGCGTGTAGGCGCGGCGCTTGCGCTCCGCGCGGGCGATCACGACGCCGGTCGCCGCGACACCCGCGACACCGGCCAGGCCGAGCAGCTTCCACCAGCGCATCTGCCTAGGCTACCGGGATGGCGGGAACGAAGATCGGTCTGGACGAGGCGGTCGAGCTGACCCGAACCGGCGACGTGTGGCTGTTCCGCGGCAGCTCGGTGGCGGACCGGGCGATCCGGGTGACGACGAACAGCCCGGTGAACCACGTCGGCATGACGGTGGCGGTGGAGGACCTGCCGCCGTTGATGTGGCACGCGGAGCTGGGCCGCTCGCTGCCGGACGTGTGGACCGGCACGCACCACCGCGGGGTGCAGTTGCACGACCTGCGGGACGCGGTGCTGGTGTGGGCGCGGAAGTACGGGCAGCGGGCGTGGCTGCGCCAGTTGGACCGGCCGACGACCGCCGAGGAGGACGACGCCGTGCTGCGGACGGTCGCCCGGCTCAACGGCACGCCGTTCCCGTCCACGGCGCGGCTCGCCTCGCGGTGGTTGCGCGGTCGGCTGCCGAACCTCCGCAAGACCGCCGACGCGACCTTGGAGACCGCCTACTGCGCCGAGGTCGTCGCCGTCACCTACGAGGCGATGGGGCTGCTGCCCGCGGGCCGGCGGGCCAACTGGTACGACCCGGGCCGGTTCTGGAGCGGTGACGAGCTGGACCTGCTCGGCGGGGCGAGGCTGGGCGAGGAGATCGCGGTGGACATCCCGGCCTGATCCCGGCCGCGGGCGACGGACCTGCCGGAAACAGCCCTGTCGAGGGGTTCGCCGCCCTACCATCCGATCGGTGAGCATGCGTTCGAGCGTGGCGTTGGTGGCGATGTCGGTGGCGGTCGTCGTGGCCGGGTGCACCGCGGAGGCGGACGTGGCGCCGGAGCCGACGCCGACCGGGCTGGTCGGGGCGTTGGGGCAGGCCCGGGCGGCCGACGAGTCGTCGGTGCTGGTCGAGTACGGCGACGTGGCCGCCGTGCGGGCGCTGGTGGCCAAGGACGCCGAGCGCTTCCGGCCGTTGCTCGGTTACGGCTACTCGGACCTGGCGGGGCGGGCCGACGCGCTGCCGGAGCTGGTCGGGTTCGACCCGGGCGCGGCCACGACGGCGTTGCGGGTCGGGCAGTCGCCGGCGTGGGCGGGTGTGCTGCGGATGGACGTGGACGTGGCGGCGGTCGAGGCGAAGCTCGCCGCGCTGGGCGGCAAGCGGTCGGGCCAGGGTGTCTGGGTCACCGCCGAGGACGGCGAGGTCGTGCCGGACGGCCCGCTGGCGGAGGCCGGGATCGTGACCGGGTTCCAGCAGGTGCGCGTGGAGGCGGACGCCGTCACGTACGCGCCGACCGGCGAGTCCTTGAAGTGGCTGACGGAGCCGGGTGACCGGTCGCTGGCGGCGGACCCGATGATCGGGGAGCTGGCGCGGTGCCTCGGTGACGTGTCGGCGGCGGTGATCAGCAAGCCGAAGAGCGGGCTGCCGGTGGCGGCGGGCGTGCGGACGACGCCGTCGGGCGAGGCCACGGAGGTCGTGTGCGTGCCCGACGAGAACCCCAACGCGCTGAAGGACCTGGTGCGGACGAACCTCGACGGCGCGCCCTGGTCGACGGTGCTCCCCGGCGCCGCGGTCGAGCAGCCCGCGGACCAGACGGGCGTGGTGCGGGTGCTCGCGCCGGCCACCGCGGACACCAGGGTCGGGCGGGTGTTGAAGGCGTCGCAGCAGGGCGACTTGCCGTCGTTGTTCAGCTGATCGGGGGCGCGGGGGTCGGCAGCCGACCCCGCGCCCCGCCGGCTCACGTCGGCCGCTGGGCCACCCGCTCGCGGCTGGCCTCCACCGAGGAGCCCGATTCGCGCCGCGCCATGCGGCGCAACACGATCGGCGCCACCACGAACCCGACGACCGCCCACGCGCCCAGCGCGGCCACGGTCTCCAGCTCCCGCCAGGAGCCGCCGATCTCGGCCGCCGCGACCGCGTCCGGCAGCAGCGCCGACCGGAGGCCCAGGCCGACCCAGTACAGCGGGAACGCCTGGCCGACCCACTGGGCCCAGCCCGGCAGCGCGGTGATCGGGTAGAACACGCCGGACACCGCGACCAGGGCCATGATCAGCAGCATCACGAACCCGAGGCTCTGGGCGTTGCGGAACAACGCGCCCAGGATCGCGCCCAGCGGCAGGGTCGCGAGCAGCCCGAGCAGCACGACCCACGTCAACGTCAGCCACGTCGACGCGCGGCCCGGTTGCAGGCCGTCGAACGCGAACACCGCCGGCACCAGCACGAGCACCAGCACGGCGACCGTCATCGCGGCCTTGCCGAGCACCTTGCCGACGACGTACCCGAGGACGCCGTTCGGGGTCGCCCTGGCGCGCAGCAGGGTGCCGTCCTCGCGGTCCATGGTCAGCGCCATCGCCAGCCCCATGAGGCCGGTGAACACGGCGTTCATCGCGAGGATGCCCGGCACGGCCTGCGCGCCGAGCGGGAAGTCCACGCCGGGCGCCGCGCCGTCGCCGAACGCGTGCATGACGACCAGGGCCACCACCGGCAGCCACAGCCAGCCGAGCAGCTCGCCGACGTTCGTCATCGTCTGGGCGAACTCGATCCGTCCCCGCCGCACGCCCGCGCGCACGGCCACCGCGCGGGCGTTCACGCGCTCACCAGCTCGGACTCGCGGACCAGCGCCAGGTACACGTCCTCCAGGCTCGCGCGGCGCACCTCCAGGTCGTCGACGGCCTCGCCGTGCTCGGCGAACAGCTCGCGGACGTACCGGGTCGAGTCGGCCACCTCGACCACGTGCTCGGAGCCGTGCAGGCGGTAGCGCACCTCGGCCTTGCCGGCGATGCGGTCGGCCAGTTCGGCGGCCGTGCCGTCGGCGACGACCCGGCCGGCGACGAGGACGACGATCCGGTCGGCGAGCTTCTCGGCCTCGGCGAGGTCGTGGGTGGTGAGCAGGATCGCGGTGCCGGTGAGGCGGCGCACCAGCGCGTGGAACTCGCGCCGGGCCTCCGGGTCGAAGCCCACCGTCGGCTCGTCCAGGAACAGCAGCTCCGGGCGTCCGACCAGGCCGACGGCGACGTCCAGCCGGCGGCGCTGGCCGCCGGACAGCGTGCCGACCCGGTGGTCCACGTGGTCGGTGAGGCCGACGAGGTCGATCAGCTCGTCGGGGTCGAACGCGCCCTCCCGGTAGGGGGCGTAGAACAGGCTCAGGTAGGACAGCAGCTCCCGCACGCGCCACCGGCTGTGGTCGCGCCACGACTGGAGCACCACGCCGAGGCGGGCGCGCCACTCCTCGTCGCCGTGCTCGGGGTCGACGCCGAGCACCCGCACGTCGCCGGCGGAGCGGGTGCGGAAGCCTTCCAGGATCTCGATGGTGGTGGTCTTGCCCGCGCCGTTGGGGCCGAGCAGCGCGACGACCTCGCCGCGCCCGACGCTCAGGTCCACCCCGTTGAGCACGTCGGTGGAGCCGTACCGCATCCGCAGCCCGCGCGCGTCCACCACCGACGGTTCCCGCTGGTTGTCACCGGTTTTCATGGCTTCAACCGTATCGTTGAAGTGGGTTGTTGAGACTTTTCACGACCGGCAGTGCCGCTGCCTCGGATGGGTGCGGCGTAACCTTCAAATCGTCGTTGAACCCGACTGTGCCGCCGGAGGGCTGTCGTGCCGCTGCGCCCCGTCGACCTCGCCCGCGCGGCGGGCATCTCGACCCAGCAGGTGCGCAACTACCTGGACGCCGGCATCCTGCCGCCGGCCGAGCGGTCGCCGACCGGGTACCGGCGGTTCGACGAGCGGCACCGGGAGGCGTTGACGACGTACCGGGCGCTGGGTCCGGGCTACGGGTGGGACGCGGCTCAGGCCATCATGCGGGCCGTGCACGCCGGGACGCCGGCGGTGGCGTTGGCGCGGGTCGACGCGGTGCACGCGGCCGTGCACGAGCAGCGGCGGGCGTTGCGGGCGACCGCCGAGGCGTTGGAGGCGGTGGCGTCCGGCGCGGGGACCTCCGGCGCGGAGGTGTCCGGCACGGAGACGTCCGGCACGGAGACGTCCGGCGCGGAGGTGTCCGGCACGGAGACGTCCGGCACGGAGACGTCCGGCACGGAGACGTCCGGCACG
>NZ_JBHTLK010000029.1:0-27005 GCF_042678885.1 Saccharothrix hoggarensis | reverse complement strand
AGACGTCCGGCACGGAGACGTCCGGCACGGAGACGTCCGGCACGGAGACGTCCGGCGCGGCGGTGTCCGGCGCGGAGGTGTCCGGGCACGGCGCGGAGACCGTGCCGCGGGGTGGTCTGCGGGTGAGTGAGCTGGCCGCACGCCTCGGCGTCCGACCGTCCGCGTTGCGGGTGTGGGAGGCCGCGGGCCTGCTGAGCCCGCGACGCGACACCGACCGGCACCGCCGCTACGGCACGGCCGACGTCCGCGACGCGCGCCTGGTGGCGACCCTGCGCCAGAGCCGCTACCCGCTGCCCGCGATCAAGCCGATCATGGACCAGTTCCGCAGCTCGGGCGGCACGGAGGCGCTGCGTGCCGCCATCGCGTCGCGGGAGGCCGACCTGACCCGCCGGGACACCGCGATGCTCGAAGCCGCCGCCGCCCTCCACCGCTACCTCGCCTGGACCGCCGCCCGGGGGTGACGTGGCCTCACGAGGCAGGGGTGGTCAGACCGGCTTCGTGGGCGAGAATGGCGGCCTGGACGCGGTTCGCCACGTCCAGCCGCTGGAGGATGGTGCTGACGTGGGCCTTCACCGTGCCCTCGGCGACGGTGAGGCGGCGGGCGATGTCCTGGTTGGTGCGGCCCCCGCCGACCAGCGCCAGCACTTCGCGTTCGCGCGCCGTGAGGGCGGAGACGCGCCTGCGGGCTTCGTCGTAGCGGGCGAGGCGGCCGCCGCGCAGGTCAACCACGACCCGGTGGGCGATCTTCGGTCACGACGGACAGGCCGGGCAGACCGGTGTCCCGTAACGCTTCGGTCAGGTAGGCGTCGATGGCCTCAGCGGTCGGTTCCGCAGCGGTCAATTCGGCAGCGGTCGGTTCGGCGTGCGCGGCGGCGGGGAGGGGCGGCGTTAGGGCAGCCAGGGCGACGACCACGCCGATCAGGTGGGCTTTCACGGTGGTGAACCTAGGAATCGGCGGGGCGCCGGAACATCCGGCGACCGACCAGGGGCGCCCCTGACGAAAGTCGTAGACGGCTAAGGTCGCCGCATGCCGGGGCAGGTCGAAGCGGGGTTCCTGACCTCCATCGCGCGGTTCGCGGGGCCGGTCCGCGGCGTCGCCACCACGTTGATCAGCGTGTTCGGCCTGCTGTCCGTGCCGTCCGACGGCCTGGCGCCCGGTTTGGCGGTGCTCGGCCTGGTGGTGGCCTGCGCGGTGGCGGACTTCGGCGCGCCGCGGCTCGCCCTGGCGTTCTGCGTCGTGCGGGTGGTGGCGGTGTGCGTGGCGCACGAGTGGATCGGCGGCACGGACCAGTGGGCGCTCACCGTCCTCACGACCACGGCGATCACGCTGCAGTGGGAGTGGTCGCCGAAGGTGTCGGCGCCCGTGACGGTCCTCCTGCTCGCCGCGTACGTCGGGACGCTCGGCTGGGTCGGCACGGCGGTGCTGAGGGTCGTGGTCGAGTGCGTGCTGGCGCGGTTGGCGTTCGGGCTGGTGCGCCGCTCCACGCGCCGGGTGGACGGGCTCCGCGCCCGGCGGGCCGCGCTGGAGCGGGTGGAGGCGGTGGCGTTGGAACGGCGTGCCCGCGAGCGCGAGTACCTGGCGTTGCTGCACGACACCGCGTCGGCGACGTTCCTGGTGGTGGCGGTGAACGGGCGGGACGCCGACCCGGCCGAGGTCGCCGGGTACGCGCGCCGCGACCTCGACCTGTTGACGGGCGCCTCCGGCGAGCCGCGCGACAGCGTGGTGGACGTCGGCTCGTCGCTGCGGACGGTGGTGGAGCGCAGCCCGTTGGCCGTCGACGCGCGCTGGGACGCGGTGCTGGTGCCCGCGTCGGTGGCGTTGGCGCTGGTGCGGGCGCTGCGGGAGGCGTTGGCGAACGTCGAGCGGCACGCCGGCACCGGCGCGGCCGAGGTGCGCGTGACGGCACGGGGCGGCGGCGTGGAGGTGCGGGTGGCGGACACCGGTCCGGGGTTCGACGTCGGGGCCGTGTCCGCGCACCGGCGCGGCATCCGCGGCTCGGTGGTCGAGCGGATGGCGGCGGTCGGCGGCGGCGGCGAGGTGACGTCCGGGCCGGGCGGCACGACGGTGCGGCTGGTGTGGCCGCGTGGCTGACCGGGTCGTGCCGTCGGCCGTCGACGCCGAGGGGCACGTGTTCGCCAGCCTGCGGTTGGTGCTGCTGGGCGTCACGGCCCTGGTGCAGCCGACCCTGGGGGTTGGGCCTCTCCTGGTCCACGACCACCCCGCCGCGCTGGCCGCGTTCGCCGTCCCGGCGTTGGTGACGGCGTTGTGCGCGGTGTGGGTGCTGCGCCGCAAGCCGTTGCCGCCGCCGTTGGTGGTGGTCGGCGCGGTGGCGGTGCTCGCCGCGTCCGCGGTGGCCACCGACGTGTTGCCGCCGGACGCGCACTTCGGTCCGACGCACTGGTCGTTCGGCCTGGTCGGGTGGCACCTGCTGCTGTTGCTGCCGGACCGGGTGGCGGCGCTGCTGGCCGCGCAGGCGGCGCACGTCGCGATCAGCGTGACCCAGTGGCTGCTGGCCGGGACGCCGGACCGGGCGGAGGTCGGCGGCGCGGGGGTGGTGGTGCTGAGCGTGGTCAGCTTCCAGCTCGGCGTCCTGGTGATCTCCCGGGTGCTGGTCCGCGGCGCGCGCCTGGCCGCCGAGGTCGCCGCCGAACGGGAACGCGCCGCGACCAGGGCCGCGCTGGCCGAGCAGTGGGAACAGGACCTCCGGGCCGGGTTCGCCGGGCAGCTCGGCACGACGTTGCCGCTGCTGGCGGACCTGGCGGACGGCGTGCTGGACCCGCGGGCCGACGAGACTCGGCTGCGGTGCGCGCTCGCGGCCACCCAGCTGCGCCGCCTGTTCGCCGAGAACGACGACGTGCCGGACCCGCTGGTGCACGAGGTCACGGCCTGCGTCGACGTGGCCGAACGGCGCGGTGTCGTGGTGTCGCTCGCGGTCAGCGGCGCGCCGGTGCCGGTGCCGACCGACGTGCGGCGCGAGTTCGCCGGGCCGCTCGCGGTGGCGCTGGTCGCGGCCCGCGTGCGCGCGCGGGTCAGCCTGCTGCGCGGCGACGGCGAGGTCCGGGTGGCGGTGGTCGCCGACGCCGGCGTGGACGTGGGAACCGCGACGGGGCGGGTCGAAGTCGAATGCGGGACGTACGGTCGGCACACGCGGATGGAGGCCCGATGGCGGACGAGCTGAGCGCGGTGGTGATCGACGACCACCCGGCGGTGCGCGCGGGCGTCGCGTACTGGCTGTCGTCCGGCACTCCCCCGATCCGGGTCGCGGCGAGCGGCGAGGACGTGCGCGCGGCGTGGCTCGGCGAGGGCGCCCTGGCCGACGTGGTGATCCTCGACCTGCACCTGGGTCGTCCCGCGCCCGTGCTCGGCGACCTGCGCCGGTTGGTGGAGGCGGGCCGGCGGGTCGTCGTCTACTCGATGCGCGCCGACGACGCGATCGCGTTGCAGTGCCTGGAGCTGGGCGCGCTGTGCTACCTGACCAAGGCGGAGGGCGCGGACCACCTGGTGCAGGCGACCCGCGCGGCGGCCGAGGGGCGGCCGTACACGCCGCCGTCGCTGGCGGGCGCGTTGGCGGCCGACCGCTCCGACCACCGGCCCGCGCTGTCGCCGCGCGAGGCCGAGGTGCTGGTGGAGTGGTTCCAGTCGGAGTCCAAGGAGTTCGTGGCGCAGCGCCTGGGGATCTCGCTGAGCACGGTGAACTCGCACCTCGAACGCATCCGGATCAAGTACGCGCTGATCGGGCGCGAGGCGCCGACGAAGGCCGCGCTGGTGGCGCGGGCGATCCAGGACGGGCTGATCGGCGTGGACGACCTCTGATCGTGGCCGCGGACCGTGGTCGGCCGGTACCGTGGGCAGCACACCGCCTCCCTTCACCTCGTCGTGATCACCGGAGGTAGCCGTTCATGAGGTCTTCCTTACGCGTCGGCCACGTGCTGACCGCGGTCGCGCTGGCCGCGGGGCTCGTGGTCGCCCCGGCCCACGCGGCCGATCCGCCACCCGCCGCCGCGCCGCGCACGTCGGTGCGCGTGGACAACCCGTACGTCGGCGTCCGCGCCTACGTGAACCCGGAGTGGTCCGCCCGTGCCGCCGCCGAGGCGGGCGGCGCGGCCGTCGCCGGGCAGCCGACCGGCGTGTGGCTCGACCGGATCGCGTCCATCCACGGCTCGAACGGCCGCATGGGCCTGCGCGCGCACCTGGACGAGGCGCTGCGCCAGCGCGCGGGGGTCGTCCAGCTCGTGCTGTACGACCTGCCCGGCCGGGACTGCGGCCGGCTGTCCACCAACGGCGAGCTGGACGCGAGCGAGCTGCCGCGCTACAAGCAGGAGTTCGTCGACCCGATCGCCGCGATCCTGGCCGACCCGGCGTACGCGCGGCTGCGGATCGTCGCCGTCGTGGAGCCGAACTCGCTGCCGTTCCTGGTGACCCACACCGCGCCGCGGTCGTGGGCGACCTGGCAGTGCGAGACCGTGAAGGCCAACGGCGCCTACACCGGGGGCGTCGCGTACGCGTTGGCGAAGCTCGGCGCGATCCGCAACGTCTACAGCTACCTCGACATCAGCCACCACGGCGGCATCGGCTGGGACGAGGACCGCAAGCCGACGCTGGAGCTGCTGGCGAGGACGGCGCGCTCGGGCGGCGGGCTCGGCGCGGTGCACGGGTTCATCGCCAACACCGCCGACTACTCGGCGCTGCGCGAGGAGTTCCTCGTCAAGACGGTGATCAACGGGCAGCACATCCGGCAGAGCCGGTGGGTGGACTGGAACCCGTTCGTCGACGAGCTGTCCTTTGTGGACGCCTTCCGCGCGGAGGCGGTCGCGGCGGGCTTCGACCCGCGCGTGGGCGTGCTGGTCGACACCTCGCGCAACGGCTGGGGCGGTCCGAACCGGCCGACCGGGCCGGGCCCGGAGACGAGCGTCGACACCTACGTCGACACCAGCCGGGTCGACCGCCGGGTCCGGATCTACAACTGGTGCAACCAGACCGGCACGGGCCTGGGCGAACGCCCGGTCGCGGCGCCCCGGCCGAACGTCGACGCGTACGTGTGGATGAAGCCGCCGGGCGAGTCGGACGGCGCGTCCATCCCGCTGCCGATCGGCGACGAGAACCACAACCGGATGTGCGACCCGGACTACACCGGCTACCCGGGCGCGAGCCAGTACCCGACGGGGGCGTGGCGGAACGCGCCACCGGCCGGGCAGTGGCACTCCGAGCAGTTCCGGGAGCTGCTGCGCAACGCCCACCCACCGCTGTGACCAGGTTCGTTGCGGATAATCCGCCGGTGTCCGAGTAGGTAGGCTGGGGCCATGTCCGCCATGGCCCCGGCCCGCACCGAGTCCGACCTGTCCTTCCTCCTCGACCACGCCGGCCACGTCCTGCGCACGCGGATGGCGGCGGCGCTGGCCGAGATCGGCCTCACGGCGCGCATGCACTGCGTGCTCGTCCACGCCCTCGAAGAGGAGCGCACGCAGATCCAGCTGGCCGAGCTCGGCGACATGGACAAGACCACCATGGTCGTCACGGTGGACGCGCTGGAGAAGGCGGGCCTCGCCGAGCGCCGGCCGTCCAGCACGGACCGGCGGGCGCGGATCATCGCCGTCACCGAGAAGGGCGCGGAGGTGGCCCGGCGCAGTCAGGAGATCGTGGACGGCGTGCACCGGGCGGCGCTGGAGTCGCTGCCGAAGAAGGACCGCGATGCCCTCCTCCACGCGATGAACCTGCTGGTCACGGGCCACCTGTCGACGCCGGTCGCGGCGCCGCAGACGGCCCGCCGCGCCCGCGAGAGCACCAAGTGAGTCCGCACTAGATTGTCTGTAACAAAACTATCCGCTACGGTTGCTCCTGTCACCGCGGGAACAGGAGCCAGCCATGCCGTCGGATGTCGGAACCGACTCCGGAACACCCCTCGAAGCACCACGGGACACGCCTCGCGTGAACCGGTGGACCGCGCTCGCCGTGCTGTCCGCGGCGATGCTGATGACGATCCTCGACGGCAGCATCGTCACCGTCGCGATGCCCGCCATCCAGCGTGACCTGGGCTTCTCCCCCGCCGGCCTCAGCTGGACCGTCAACGCGTACCTGATCGCCTTCGGCGGCCTGCTGCTGCTCGCGGGCCGGCTCGGCGACCTGGTCGGCCGCAAGGCCCTGTTCCTCGCGGGCAACGCCGTCTTCACCGCCGCGTCCCTGCTGGCGGGCGCGGCTACCACGCCCGGCCTGCTGATCGCCGCCCGGTTCCTCCAGGGCGCGGGCAGCGCGATGGCCTCGGCGGTCGTGCTCGGCATCCTGGTGACCCTGTTCACCGACCCGGCCGAACGCGCCAAGGCGATCGGCGTCTTCAGCTTCACCGGCGCGGCCGGCGCGTCCCTCGGGCAGGTCCTGGGCGGTGTCCTCACCGACGCGCTGAGCTGGAACTGGATCTTCTTCATCAACCTGCCCATCGGCGTGGCCACCATCCTCCTCGCGGTCCGCGCGCTGCCGGCCGACCGCGGGGCGGGACTGGCCGCCGGCGCGGACGTGCTCGGCGCGGCGCTCGTCACCAGCGGCCTGATGCTCGGCATCTACACCGTGGTCAAGGTCGAGCAGCACGGCTGGACGGCGGCGCACACGCTCGGCCTCGGCGCGCTGTCGGTGGCGCTGCTGGCCGCGTTCACCGTGCGCCAGGCGACCGCGAGGACGCCGTTGATGCCGCTGCGCGTCCTGCGGTCCCGCAACGTCAGCGGGGCGAACCTCGTGCAGGTGCTCACGCTGTCGGCGATGTTCGCGTTCCAGATCATCGTCGCGCTCTTCATGCAGCAGGTGCTGCGCTACGGCGCGTTGGCCACGGGCCTGGCGATGCTGCCCGCGGCCGTCGCCATCGGCGGTGTGTCGCTGTTCCTCTCGGCCCGCCTGAACAACCGGTTCGGCGAACGCGCCGTGCTGCTGGCCGGGCTCGCGCTGCTGTTCGGCGCGATGCTGAAGCTCCGGACCGTCCCCGTGGACGCCGACTACGTCACCGACCTGCTGCCGGTCATGCTGCTGATCGCGGGCGGCGGGCTCGTGCTGCCCGCCCTGGCGTCGCTGGGCATGTCCGACGCCAAGCCGGACGACGCGGGCCTGGTGTCCGGGCTGTTCAACACCACCCAGCAGGTCGGCATGGCCGTGGGCGTGGCCGTCCTGTCCACGCTGGCCGCCGCCCGCACCGGGGAGGACCGCGCGGCGGGCGTCGCCGAAGCCGCCGCCCTCACCGCCGGGTACCACGTGGCGTTCACCGTCGCCGCCGCCCTGCTCGCCGCCGCGTTCGTCGTCACGCTGGTCGTCCTGCGCAAGCGCCCCGCCTGACGCCCTCCGGCAGGACCACGCGTCAGCCCGGCAACTGGTCGAGGTCGAGCCGGTAGTGCGCGGTCCCCGAGATCACGTGCAGCACGTCCCCGCGCCCGACCGCCGTCCACCCGTTCGACGGACGGCGGTCGGGCAGCGCCAACCGCCGCGTGTGCCGGACCTCGAACCGCCCGTCCCCGGTCAGCTCCCCGACCCGGACCAGGTCGCGCTCCCCGCCGTAGCCGCCGACCAGCGCGCAGCGCACGCCGTCCGTGATGACGGCGGTCGCGCCCTCCACCTCGTTCTCCCACCCGGTCACCCGGTCGCCGTCGACCCGCACGACGGGGAACTCGGAGTAGTAGCACGTCCACGCCGTCTCGCCGGCGACGTTGAGCGCGTAGCAGTCGTCGATCCCGTCGAAGTCGCCGTCGTGCGGGTACGCCCAGGTCGGGGTCAGGTCGCGGCCGAACCGGACGAGTCCGGACCCGCCGACCGGCGCGGGGCCCGGACCGCCCCAGCCGAAGTTGCCGTACACGCCCTCGTCGGAGTAGCCGACCCACACCTGGCCGGACGGGGTGGCCGCCACGTGGGCGACGCCGTCGCCGAACAGGGCGGTGCGCACGACGCCGCCCGCGGGGTCGACCACGTGGGCGTTGTCCTCGACACCGTCGGCGGTCCAGCGGTTCCGCGCGCCGACCACGAGGAACCGGTCCCCCGGCAACGGCTGCACGTGGCAGTGCGCGAGCGCGAGACCGTCCAGGTGGACGACGGCGTCCCGGTCGGGGACGTGCCGGGTCAGGCGGGCCGCCACCGGACGCGCGGCCCGCACGGCGGGGAAGCTCGCGCCACCACGGCCGCCGTCGAGCGCGTGCAGCACCTCGCGGCCCTCCGGCGTCGACCACAGCGCGACCACCTCGCCGTGCGGCCCGACGTCGGCGGTGACCAGGACGTCGTCCTCGCTCACCGGAACGAGCCCGCCGTGCCGCCGCAACTCCACCCGTCGTGTGAACACGGTCCTCCTCCTCGACGCCGGTATTACGTCATGCCGGGGAAACGCCGTCCACCGAGTTCTCCCTGTGAGCAGCGGCACGCGGTGTGGGCGCGAACCGGGGGCGTGCGACCGTTAAAATCGTTTCCGTAGCTAAGCAAGCCACAGCTAAGCAAGCCACCTCAGCCCGGCAAGCCACGTCGCGCGGTCACTGTCGACACGGGACAGACGACAGGAGCGACGCGATGACAGCGACGGCCGTCCAGCCCGCGGCGACCCGGCGCGGACGCAACGGCGGCGCGGCCATGGGGGCGCTCGCGCTCGGCGGCTTCGCCATCGGCACCACCGAGTTCGCCACCATGGGCCTGCTGCCGCAGATGGCGGCGACGTTCGACCTCTCCATCCCCGCCGCGGGCCACGCGATCAGCCTCTACGCGCTCGGCGTCGTCGTCGGCGCGCCGCTCATCGCCGGCCTGGCCGCGAAGCTGCCGCGCAAGGGCCTGCTCATCGGCCTCACGATCGCCCTGGCCGTCGGCAACGGGCTGTCCGCCGTCGCGCCGAACGCCACCCTGCTGATGATCTCCCGGTTCGTGGCCGGCCTGCCGCACGGCGCGTTCTTCGGCATCGCCGCCGTGGTCGCGACGACCCTCGTGCCGCCGGAGCGGCGTGGCACGGCGGTCGCCCGGATCATGGTCGGCCTCACCGTGGCGAACCTCGTCGGCGTGCCGGTCGCCACCGCCGCCGGGCAGCAGATCGGCTGGCGCGTCGCCTACTTCGCGGTGTCGGCGATCGCGGTCGTGACGGCGTTGTCGGTGGCGAGGTGGCTGCCCCGCATCCCCGCCGCGCGGGACGCGGGCGTGGCCGCCGAACTCCGCGCGTTCCGCCGCCCGCAGGTGTGGTTCGCGCTGGTCATGGGCATGGTCGGGTTCGGCGGCATGTTCGCCGTCTACTCCTACGTCTCGCCGATCACCACGGAGGTCACCGGCCTGTCCGCGGGCGCCGTGCCGTGGGTGCTGGCGGTGTTCGGGCTCGGCATGACGCTCGGCGCGACCACCGGCGGCCGGTTCGTGGACCGGTCCGTGATGGGCACCGTGTTCGGCTCGATGATCGCGGTGACCGCCGTGCTGGTGCTGTTCGCGCTCACGGCGACGTCGCCGGTGATGGCGTTCGCCACGGTGTTCCTGCTCGGGCTCGTGTCGCAGGTCCTCGCCTCGGCGCTCCAGGTGCGGCTGATGGACGCCTCGCCGGACGCGCCGTCGCTGGCGTCGTCGTCCAACCACTCGGCGCTGAACATCGCCAACGGCGCGGGCGCGTGGCTGGGCGGCCTCGCCATCGCGGCAGGCTGGGGCTACACGTCCACGGCGTGGGTCGGTGTCGCGCTGAGCCTGTCCGGGCTGGCGGTGGCCGCCCTGTCGGTCGTGGTCGACCGCCGCGCCCGCGCGTCCGCCTAGCCCTCGGCCACCACCTCGCGGAGGCGGGCGGCGAACCGCTCCGGGTCCTCGACGAACCCGATGTGGCTGCCGGGGAACGTCGTGGGCTCGACGCCGAGCCGCTCGGCCAGCGCCTGCGACGTGCGCTCGCACAGCTGCCCGCCCGACGCCTCGCCGATGGCGACGACGATCCGCGCCCCCGACGCGCGCAGCGCCTCCACGTCCGGCACGAACTCGACGGTCGGCCGCAGCATCCGCGTGTACTGGTAGTGCTCGTCCGCGCGGTCCTGCGGGTCGCCGTCGCCGCCGAACATCTGCTCGACCGCCTCGACGGGCATGTCGATGTCCGCGATGGCGAGGAACTTGCGCCACGCGCCCAGGCGATCGCCCGCCAGGTAGGTGGCGATCATGTCGTCGGTCCGCTCCCGCAGCTCCTCGCGGTCCTCCACCAGCTCGTCCAGCGGCGGCTCGTGCGCGATCACCGTGCGCACCAGCTCCGGGTGGGCCTGCGCGAGGGCCAGGGCGCTGACCGCGCCGCCGCTCGATCCCAGCACCACCGCCGGGCCGACGTCGAGGTGGGCGATGAGGCGGGCGAGGTCGTCGGCGCGCAGCTCGGGCGTCGAGTCGCGCTCCCGGTCGTCCACCTCGCTGCGGTTGATGCCGCGCGGGTCCGTGGTGAGCACGGTGTGGTCGGCGGCGAGCAGGTCGGCCAGCGGCTCGAACGCCCTGGCGTCCATCGGCGCGCCGACGAGCACCACGAGCGGCCCGTCGCCCCGCACCTCGTAGTGCAGCGACGCGTCGGGGACCCGCAGGGTCGCGACGGTGGCGGTCGACGTGTGGTTCATCTGTGGATCCTCCCGGAACGGTGCCTGTGCGCCACACCTTCCCGCAGCCCGGCGTCCGCCGCAGGGCCAGCCGCGGCAGAGTCAGCCGTCGCAGGGTCGGCCGTCGCAGGTCGGCGGTCACCACGCCGCGGCGGCCGGCACCTCGTGGGCGATCCCGACGACCGACTTGCCGTCCGTGGCGACGTGGACGCTGCGCGCGGGCGCTTCCGCCGTGGCGCGGCTGCGGTCGACGTGCGGCGCGAGCCGGGAGCCGACCTCCCAGTGCGCGAGCCGTTCCCGGACGGTGGCGTCCTCGGCGGTGAGCAGCACCGTGCACCTGATGTCACAGCCGACGCTGGACTTCCCCACCCCCGCGCCGCCGCCGATCAGCAGCAGCTCACGTGTCGTCGTCATGGTCGGGGAGCCTGGCAGCGCCGGGCCGGGCGGGGGAAAGGGTTATCGCGACCGTCGTGCCCCGGCCGGGGGTCGAGGCGACGGTGGCCCGGCCGCCGTGCGCGGCGGCCACGGCGGCCACGATCGACAGACCCAGCCCCGCGCCCCCGTGGTCGGCGCGGGCGGTCGGGGCGCGGTAGAACCGCTCGAACACGTGCGAGCACTCCTCCTCGGTCAGGCCCGGACCGTCGTCGGACACCGCGATCACGGCGTGGTCGCCCTCGGCGCGCACGCTGACCCGCGCCGTCGTGCCGGGCGGGGTGTGGCGGGCGACGTTCGCCAGCAGGTTGCCCAGCACCTGGCGCAGCCGGTCGCGGTCGCCCGCCACGGTCACCGGCTCGTCGTGGTCCAGCTCCACCGGGTGGTCCGGCCACGCGGTCAGGGCGTCGGCGACGGCGTCGGCGGCCAGGTCGGTCAGCTCGACCGGGTCGCGCGACAGCGGCCGGCCCTGGTCGAGGCGCGCCAGGAGCAGCAGCTCGTCCACCAGCGACCCCATGCGCTCGGCCTCCGACTCGATCCGGCGCATCGCCACGTCGAGGTCGTCGGGGCGGCGGGCCGCGCCGCGCCGGAACAGCTCGGCGTACCCGCGGATGGTGGCGATCGGGGTGCGCAGCTCGTGCGACGCGTCGGCGACGAACCGGCGCAGCCGGTCCTCGGACGCCTCCCGCTCCCGGAACGCCGACTCCAGCTGGCCGAGCATCGCGTTCAGCGCGTCACCGAGCCGCCCGACCTCCGTGCGCGCGCCCGCGCCCCCCACCCGGCGGGTGAGGTCGCCCGAGCCGATGGCCGCCGCGGTCGCCGAGATGCCCGTCAGGGGACGCAGGGCCCTCCGCACCGCCCGCCACGACAGGTACGCCACCGCCAGCAGCGCCACCGCGCTCGACCCGACGGCGACGTTGCGCACCCGGTCGAGGAGCTCGTCCGACTTCGCGGCCGGCATCGCCACCACGAGGATGTCGCCGTGCTCGCCCACCCGTGACGTCCGCACCAGCCAGCGCGGTTCGCCGACGTCCGCGAACCGGCCGCCGTCCGGGTTCTCCGCCGTCACCGCCGCGGGCCACAAGGCGTCGGTCAACGGGTCCGGCAGCGCCGGCGCCGCACCGAACGCCGTGGTGTGCCGCACCCGCCCGTCCGGGCTTCGGACCTGGAAGAACGACGGGATGTCGCCGTGCGCCGCCGCGTCCCGCCACACCCGCGTCACCACGCCGTCCGTGACCACGCCGTTCTGGGGTGCGCCGGGGCCCGCGAGCAGTTCGCGCCGGAAGTCGCGGCCCACGGCGGTGAGCACGTCGTCGTTCTGGTCGCCGGACCAGTCCTGCAACGCGCCGAAGATCGCCCCCACCGACACCGCCAGGCCGAGCGCGAGCAACCCGACGACGGTCAGCACCAGCCTGGCCCGCAACGACATCAGGCCCGCCCGGGCCGCGGGGGCCGGTTCTCCGGCAGCCGCACGACGTACCCGACACGCGGGACGGTGTGGATCAGCGGGGGGTCGAACGCGTCCACCTTCCGCCGCAGGTAGGAGATGTACGTCTGGACGACCCCGTCGTTGCCGCCGAAGTCGTACTCCCACACGTGGTCGAGGATCTGCCGCTTCGACCGCACCCGGCCGGCGTTCGCGACGAGGTAGCGCAGGAGCTTGAACTCGGTCGGCGTGAGGTCGATCGGCTCGCCGTGCCGCCGCACGGTGTGCGCGTCCTCGTCCACCTCCAGGTCCGCGAACCGCAGCCGCTCCCCCGGCCACTCGCCGGGACGCGTGCGGCGCAGCACCGCCCGCACCCGCACCACCAGCTCCTCGATGCTGAACGGCTTGGTCACGTAGTCGTCGCCGCCCGCCGTGAGCCCGGTGATCTTGTCCTCGGTGGCGTCGCGGGCGGTGAGGAACACGACGGGCGCGCGCTGCCCGGTCCGGCGCAGCTCGCGGCACAGGTCGATGCCGGACCCGTCGGGCAGCACCACGTCCAGCACGAGCAGGTCCGGCGCGAACGACGTGGTCCGGGCCTCCGCGGCGGTCGACGCCACGGCCGTCTCGAAGCCCTCGTAGCGCAACGCCGTGGCGACCAGGTCGGCCAGGTACCTCTCGTCGTCGACGACGAGGACGCGCGGCGGTGGTGGTGTCACCGGGCCAGTCTCGTGCAGGGGTGACCCGGATCGACCGCGGAGGCCGCTTTTTCACAGAGAACTCCCAGAGCGCTCGCACGCCGCCCGAAGATCGCGCTGGTGGGCTGGTCGGCATGGAGAAACTGTCCCGATTCGTGCTCGGGCACCGACGACCGGTCGGCGCGCTCGCCGTCGCGCTGCTGCTCGCCGGCTGCGGCGCGCTCGCCCTGCTGCTGCCGGCCACGTCCGAGCGCAACGACTACCCCGGCCTGCCCGGCTACGAGGCCAACCAGAGGATCACGGCCACCTACGGCACCGGGGGCTACGAACGGCCGTTCGTCCCGGTCGTCACGCTCCCGGACGGGGTCACGGTGGACTCGCCGGGCGTGCGGGAGGCGTTGGCCGACGCGTTCGACGCGATCCCGGACGACGCCCGCGTCGTGTCGTACGCCGACACCGGCGACCGCGCGTTCGTCGGCGACGGCGGCACGACCACGTTCGGCCTGGTCTTCGGGCCGCAGGTCGAGCAGGGCGGTCTGCCCGGCAGCGCGCTCGGCGAGGGGTCGGACCTGGGGGCGGTCGTCGCCGACGCCATGCGCCCGCACCTGCCGGACGGCGCGCTGCTGCACGTGACCGGGCTCGACGCGCTGGCGACGGGCGCGGACACCGGCGGGCTCGACGTGCCGCTGAAGCTGCTCATCACCCTCGCCGCCGCGATCGCCGTGCTGGCCTTAGTGTTCCGCTCGGCCCTCGCGCTCGTGCCGCTGCTCACGGCGTTCGTCGCGGTGCCCGTGTCGTTCCTCGGGCTGCTGGCGGCGAGCGCGGTGATCGACGTCCACGAGACGACGGTGATCATGCTGCCGCTGTTCGGGATCGGCATCGCGGTGGACTACGCGCTGATCCTGGTGACCCGCTGGCGCGAGGAACGGGCGCTCGGCCGGGACGGCGACGAGGCCGTGCACCGGGCGATGGCCACGGCGGGGCACGCGATCGTGTTCAGCGGCGGCGCGGTGGCGATCGGGCTGGTGACCATGGTGGTGCTGCCGATCCCGCTGCTGCGCAGCCTCGGCGTCGGCGGGATGGTGGTGACGCTCGCGAGCGCGCTCGTGTCGCTCACGGTGCTGCCGCTCCTGCTGGCCAAGGCCCGCCCCGGGAAGCTCGAACGGGAGGAGGCGGCGAGCCGGGCGTGGACGGCGTGGGCGCGCGTCGTGGTGCGGCGGCGCGTGCCGGCCGCGGTGCTCGCCGCCGCGGCCCTGGTCGGCCTGTCGGTGATCGGGTTGGGCGTGAACCTCAGCGTCCCCGTGACCGGCGACCTGGCCCGCTCGGGCAGCGGGCACGACGGGCTGGCGGCGTTGCGGGAGGCGGGCGTCCCGTCCGGTGTGCTGACGTCGTTCGACGTGTTCGTGCCGCCGGGGCGCGATCCGGGCGCGGTCGCGGCGGCCCTCGCGGACGTGCCGGGCGTGCACGCCGTCACGGCTCCCGACGACGACCGGTGGCGCGTCGACGGCTCGGCGCTGGTGACCGTGCTGCCGGTGCCCGAGGGCGGCGCCGACGCGGGCGAGGACCTGGTCCGGGCGGTGCGCGCGGCCGTGCCGGACGGGGTGCTCGTCGGCGGGAACGCCACCCAACAGCTGGACTACGTCGACGTGACGTACTCGGCGTTCCCGTGGATGCTCGCGCTGCTCGCCGCGGCCACGTTCGTCCTGCTCGCCAGGGCGTTCCGCTCGCTCCTGCTGCCGCTCAAGGCGATCCTGCTGAACCTGCTGTCGCTGGGCGCGGTGCTCGGCGCGCTGGTCGTGGTGTGGCAGTGGGGCTGGGGCACCGAGGCGGTGCTCGGCCTCCAGCCGGACGGCGCGATCGGCACGTTCGTCCCGGTGACCGTGTTCGCGTTCCTGTACGGGCTGACGATGGACTACGAGGTGTTCATCATCGCCAGGATGCGCGAGGAGCACGACCGGACCGGGAGCACGCGGCAGGCCGTCGTCGCGGGCATCGGTCGCACCGGCAGGCTCGTGACGTGCGCGGCGCTCATCCTGTTCTTCTCGTTCGCGTCCATGGCGGCCGGCGGCGAGCTGGACGTGGCGATCTTCGCGTCCGGGGTGTCGCTGGGGATCGTGCTGGACGCCACGCTGATCCGCGCCGTCCTCGTGCCGGCGACGGTGGCGATGATGGGCCGGTGGAACTGGTGGCTGCCGGGGTGGGCGGCACGCGTGCTCCGCGTGCCGCCCTCACCGGTGCGCCCGGCCGTCACGAACGGGCGCTGAGCCTCACCGCGGTCCACGAGACGGGCGGCAGGACGGCCGTGAGGTCGCCGTCCGCGACGGTCGCCGGGTGGGGCTTCGGGACGACGCGGTCCGGGTTGGACTCGGTGTTGGTGGCCGAGCCGTCCGGGTCGTGGACCGTCCACGCCTCGGCCACCTCGACGTCGCCGAACGCGGCCAGGCCGACCCGCAGGTCCACCGGCTCCGACCGGTGCCGGTTGACCACGAACACCACCGTGTCGCCGGACTCGGGGTCGTGCGTGGCGACCGCGTCGACCACCGGGACCTCGCCGAAGCGCTTGGTCTCGTACGTCGGCGAGGTCGTCTCCACCCGCAGCACCTGGCCCCGCGCCAGCCGTGACGTCAGCGCGAACGGGTGGAAGGTCGTCTGCCGCCACGCCGGGCCGCCGGGCTCGCTGCGGATCGGCGCGATCACGTTGACCAGCTGCGCCTGGCACGCCACCGCCACCCGGTCGCTGTGGCGCAGCAACGAGATCAGCAGGTTGCCGACGACCACGGCGTCGGTGACGTCGTACTGGTCCTCGATGACCCGCGGCGCGACCTCCCACTCCGTGCGCGGCTCGGCCTGGAACCGCTTCAGGTACCAGACGTTCCACTCGTCGAACGACAGCGTGATCTTCTTGCTGCTCTTCAGCCGCGCGCCGACCGCGTCCGCCGTGGCGACCACGCTGTCGATGAAGTGGTCCATGTCCAGCGCCGAGGCGAGGAAGCTGTCCACGTCGCCGTCCAGCACCTCGTAGTAGGCGTGGCACGAGATGTGGTCCACCTGGTCGTAGGTCAGCTCCAGGACGGTGGACTCCCACTCGCCGAACGTCGGCATGGACGAGCTGGAGCTGCCGCACGCCACCAGTTCCAGGTCCGGCTCGGCCTGCCGCAGCGCCCGCGCGGTCTCGGCGGCCAACCGGCCGTACTCGTGCGCGGTCTTGTGGCCGAGCTGCCACGGGCCGTCCAGCTCGTTGCCGAGGCACCACAGCTTCACGCCGTGCGGCGCCTTGGAACCGTTGGCGCGGCGCAGCTCCGAGAGGTGCGTGCCGCCCTCGTGGTTCAGGTACTCGTGCACGTCGAGCGCTTCCTCGACGCCGCGGGTGCCGAGGTTCACCGCGTACATCACCTCGACGTCGGCCTTGCGGGCCCAGCGGGCGAACTCGTCGATGCCGACCTCGTTCGTCTCGATGCTGTGCCAGGCCAGTTCGCGGCGCACCGGGCGGTCGGCGACGGGCCCGATGCCGTCCTCCCAGCGGTAGCCGGACACGAAGTTGCCGCCGGGGTAGCGGACCAGCTCCACGCCCATCTCGCGGGTGAGGGCGAGCACGTCGCCGCGGAAGCCGTCCTCGTCGGCGGTCGGGTGGCCGGGTTCGTAGATGCCGGTGTAGACGCAGCGGCCCATGTGCTCGACGAACGACCCGAAGAGCCGGCGGCGCACGGGCGCGATGACGTAGTCGGGGCTGAGGACCAGGGAGGCGTTGAGCACGTTTCTCCTACTTCAAGGCGCCTGCGGCCGCGCCGCTGCGCCAGAAGCGCTGCAGCAGGACGAAGGCGACGACGAGCGGGACGATGGCCAGCAGTGAGCCGGTCACGACGAGGTTGAACAGCATCCGGGTGCCCGCCTCCTGCTGCGCGGTGTTGAACCAGGTGGTCAACCCCACGGTCAGCGGGTACAGCTCGGAGTCGCTGAGCATCACCAGCGGCAGGAAGTAGTTGTTCCACGTCGCCACCAGCGTGAACAGGAAGACGGTGACGATCGCGGGACGCATCATCGGCACCACGATCTGCCAGAAGATGCGCAGCTCGCCGGCGCGGTCGATGCGCGCGGCGTCGATCAGCTCCACCGGCACGCTCTCGTCCACGTACACGCGGACCAGGTACGCGCCGAACGGGCTGAGCAACGACGGCAGGATGACCGCCCACATCGTGTCGACCAGGTCGACCTCCGACAGGATCAGGTACGTCGGCAGCACCAGCGCGGTGGCCGGCACCATGATCATGCCGAGCAGCGCCGTCTCGAACAAGCGCTTGCCGGGGAACCGGAACCGGGCCAGGCCGTAGCCCGCCGCGGCGGCCAGCGCGGTCGCGCCGAGGGCGCTCAGCCCCGAGTACAGGGCCGTGTTGAGCAGCCACTTGCCGTAGACGCCGTCGTCCTCGCGGAACAGCTGCCCGATGTTCTCGAACAGGTTGAACTCGGCGAACCACAGCGCCGGGCTGTCGAGCAGGTCCGGCTGGCTCTTGGTGGCCGCGACGACCACCCACAGCAGCGGGACGAGGAAGTAGAGGATGCCCACACCCATGAACAGGTGCGGCAGTCGGGTCTTCACCCTGGTCTGGTTGCCAGCTCCGCCGACGTTCACTTCCGCGCACCTCGCCGACGGTTGACGAACACGAACACGTAGGCCACCACGAACACCAGGAAACCGAGGGCGAACGACAGCGCGGCCGAGTAGTGGAAGTCCGAGTAGGCGAACGCCTGGTTGTAGGCGTACAGGTTGGGCGTGTACCCGGCGGAGATCTGCGGCGCGAACCGCGCCATGATCGCAGGCTCGGTGAAGAACTGCATGGTGCCGATGACGGTGAAGATCGCGGCCAGCGAGATCGCCTGCTTGATGGCGGGGACCTTGACCCGCAACGCGACCTGCACCGGCGTGGCGCCGTCGATCACCGCGGCCTCGTACATCTCGCGCGGCACGCCCTGCAGCGCCGAGTACAGGATGATCATGTTGTAGCCGGTCCACGCCCACGTCACGATGTTGCCGAGCGACACCAGCAGCAGCGAGACGCTGAAGAAGTCGATCGGGTCGCCGCCGACGAGCGTCGGCAGGTCCGCGAACGGGCCGAACGTGCGGCTGTACAGGAAGCCCCACATGAGCGCGCCGACGACGGCGGGCACGGCGTAGGGCATGAACGCGATGAGCCGGAACGCCAGGGCGAACCTCGTCGTCACGGCGTCGAGCACGAGCGCGCCCGCGAGCGCCAGGCCGAGCATGACCGGGATCTGCACGAGTCCGAAGAGGACGACCCGCAGCAGGCCGTCCAGCAGCATCGGATCGGTGAACGCGCGCACGTAGTTGTCGACGCCGGTGAACCGGGTGCCCAGCGCGAGGCTCTTGCTGGACAGGCTGAGCCAGAACGCGTACGCGAGCGGCACCACCAGGAACGCCACGACGACGAGGAAGAACGGCAGGACGAACAGCGCTCCGGCGACCGGGTGCGCGGTGACGCGGCGCGACCCGCGCCGGGACCGCGCCCGCGACTCGACCAGGACGGGCGGTGGCGGTTCGTCGGCCTCGGGCGCCGTGATCGGTGTGGACCGGGTCACGGGGAACCTCCTGACTGGGCCCGAACGGGAACGGGGTGGTGGTCGGCCCGCCGCGGCGTGGTCGCGCCGCGACGGGCCGGGCCGGGCATCACCTGGCGACCTTGAAGCCCTGCTGCTCGGCGTAGGCGACGACGTTCTTCTGCGTCTCCTCCAGCACCGTGCTCCACGGCCTGCTGCCCGCCATCGCCTCGGCGCTGCGGTCGTTCAGCTCGCCGAACACGAAGTCCTGGAACGGCGTGTACTGGAACTCGCCCAGCTTGTTCGACACCGGCACGAAGATCTCGTTCACCTTCTGGCCGTTGAAGAACTCGTAGGCCTTGCCGGTGAACGCCGGGTCCGCCGCGACGTCCTTCACCAGCGGGTAGAGGAACGCCTTGTTCAGCCCGATGTCCCAGGCCGCCTTGGACTTGCCGAACAGCTCACGCGCCACGGTGGTCGCCGCCGCCGGGTTCTTGGCCTGCTTGGTGACGGTGAACGTCGAGCCGCCCCAGTCGCCCTGCTCGTCGGCGCCCGCCGTCCACTGCGGCATCGGGGCGACGGCCCACTTGCCGGCCGTGTTCTTCAGCGAGCCGGCGACGTAGCCGGGGGTCCAGCCGGCCGCGGCCCACGTCCAGTACTTGCCGGAGTCCAGCGCGGCGGTGGCGTCGGCGGTGAAGAACGGGTCCTTGGCCATGAGGCCCTTGTCGACCAGGTCGCCGTACAGGTCGAAGACCCGCCGGCACTCCGGCGCGGTCAGGTTGATCTTCACCTGGTCCTTGGCGGTGGCCCGCGAGTAGCCGTACGGGCGGCAGCCGGACTGCCACATCAGGCCGTTGATCCAGCCGCCGTCGCTGCCGAAGCTCGCGATGTGCGCGTTCGGGTCGACGGCCTTGATCCTCGCGGCGGCGTCGGCGTACTCGGCCCACGTGGTCGGCACCGGGATGCCGTGCTGGTCGAAGAGGTCCTTGCGGTACATCAGCGCCATCGGGCCGCCGTCGACGGGGATCGCGTAGACCTTCTCGCCGTCGGTGGCCTGGCTCCACGCCCACTCGGCGTAGAGGTCCTTGTCGTCGTTCGCGCCGTGCTCGCCCATGTCGACCAGGGCGTCGAGGATGATGAAGGTGGGGATCTGCTGGAACTCCACCATCGCGACGTCCGGCGCGCCCTTGCCCGCGGTGAACGCAGTCTTGAGCTTGGCGTACTGGTCGGGCCCGGTACCGACGTTGGTCCAGTCGACCTGGATGTCCTTGTGCGAGGCGTTGAACGCGTCCACCACGCCCTTGAACTCCGGGTACCAGGCCCAGACCGACACGCGAACGGGTCCGCCGTCGTCGCCGCCGGCCCCGCCGCACGCGGCCACGGCGAGCAGGCCGCAGACGGCGAGCCCCCCTCGGAGTTTCGCCAACCAGGTGGTGCCGTGCATAGGTGCGCCTTTCCGTCGCGGCATGCTTCCGGGCATGCGCGACCGCCATCACGGTGCGTGAGCGAGACGTGCAGTGGTGTGCGGCGACCCCGCGAGGCGCGAACTGGTGCCGTTGAGGTCGGTGGGTGCTGCGCCACGGCCGGCGGGTTCCGGGGAACCGACCGTGGCTGCCGCCGTGGCACCGGGGCTTGCTGCGCTGCAAAGGACTATGGACGGCGTTTTGCTGCGCTGCAAGACCTCACTTGAACTTAATCCAAACGAGATTTAACACGACGGCGCGCCGTGACGGCCGGGGCTTGTCCGGACGGCACGTCGCCGGGCACACTGCTTTGCAGCGCTGTAGCGGTGGGGCCGCCGCGCTGGTCCAACGGAGGAGAACCATGCGCGACGCCACGCTGCGTGACGTAGCCGAGCTTGCGGGCGTGTCCGCGCGAACGGTGTCGAACGTCGTCAACGGGTACGCCCGCGTCACCGAGCGGACCCGCGAGAAGGTCGAGCGGGCGATCGAGGAGCTGGGCTACCGGCCCAACGTCCTCGCCCGGAACCTGGCCAACGGCCGGTCCGGCCAGATCGCCGTGGTCGTGCCGTACCTCGACACGCCCTACTTCGCCGAACTGCTGCAGGCCATCATCCCCAGGGCGCGCGAGCGCGGCTACAACGTGCTCATCGACCAGACCGACGGCGACCCGGCGCACGAGCGGGAGCTGATCCGGCGCGGCGCGCGGGCGTTCCTGTTCGACGGCATGATCTTCAGCCCGCTCGGGCTCGCCCAGGAGGACCTGGACGACAGCGATCCCACGCTGCCGCTGGTGGTGCTCGGCGAGCGGTCGTCGAACGGCACGTTCGACCACGTCGGGATCGACGACGTGGCGGCGTCGCGGGAGGCCACCGCGCACCTGATCGGCCTCGGGCGACGTCGGGTCGCGGCCATCGGCGACCAGCCGTACCCGACCGGCGAGGCCGCGCAGCTGCGCACGCTCGGTTACCGGCAGGCGCACGCCGAAGCCGGCCTGCCGGTGGACGAGTCGCTGATCATCCACACGCCCCGGTTCAACCGGGCCGACGGCTCGGGCGCGATGCGCCTCCTCCTCGACCGCGCGGACCCGCCGGACGCGGTGTTCTGCTACAGCGACCTGGTCGCGCTGGGCGCGCTGCACGAGGTGCTGGAACGCGGGCTGCGGGTGCCGGAGGACATCGCGCTCATCGGGTACGACGACATCGAGGAAGGCCGCTACTCCAACCCGACGATCAGCACCATCTCGCCGGACAAGGTGACCATAGCGGCCACGGCGGTGGAGCGGCTGCTGGCGCGCATCGGCAGCACCGAACCGCTCCCCGGCGTGGAGGTGCGGGCCGCGCACCGGCTCATCGCGCGCCAGAGCACCCTCGGCCGTTCCGCCCGAGGCTGACCCCGCCGGTGGTGGTGCAGTGCCGATGGGAAAGCGCTTTCCATCGACTGGTGACGTCGCGCTCGTGCGGGCCGGGGTACACCGGCTCGCCCGAGCGCCGCCGCGTTCGTGCGGCCCGCGTTCGTGCGGCCCAGCGTTCGCGTTGCGACGGTGGCGGCGGCGGGGCGGTCAGGTTCGGTTGGGCCGCGGCAGGAGCAGGTGGACGGCGAAGCCCGCCAGCGTCGCCAGCACCGCCTGGTAGAGCATGGCGATCGGGGTGTTCGTCCCGACGAGGAACAACGCGTCGAGGCCGGTCGTCACCAGTCCACCCAGGGTGAGCAGACCCGTCGCGTGCCAGCCGAAGAACCCGGCGGTCCAGCCGACGAGCGGCCACCGGTTGCGCGTCGGGCGGCGCAGCACCAGGTAGGTCGAGAGGGCGGCGGCGGCGTTGAAGAGCACGCCGACGAGCCGCAGCTCGGCCGGTCCGCCGGACAACAGGGTCGCGAGCGTTTGCGCCACGACGAGCGCGATCACCGACCAGCAGCCGACCCGCGTTGTGTCCACGTCCGCGATGCTAGGTCAACGCCCGCGTCGCCGTCGCCGGGGTGCGGCGGCCCACGGGTCGCCCGAGGGTCACTCGCCCACCCGGACGCCCTCGACAAGGGCCTTCGGGGCGTACTCCGACTCGACCGTGAGCTCGATGCCGAGGTCGTGCGCGACGCACGCCACGGCCAGCGGGCCGAGCGCCGGCAAGCCGTCTGCCGCAACGTCCACGGCGCGTCACGGCACTGCGGCCGGCACGCCACCGTGTGCATGCCGATCCCGCGCACCTCCCCCATCGGCACGTCGAGCGACTCGCGGTCCTCGCCGAGCGGGATGCCGAGCAGCACGGGACGGTCCATGCCGTCGGCGAACACGGCCGCGCGGCCGGGCGGCAACGACACGACGTGCCGCGACCGCACCTCGTCGAGCTTCATGGTGGCGCCCACCGCGTCGCGGTCGTCGGCGGCGGGCATCCGGAGCACGATCTTCAGCGCGGTGTTCTTCAGGACGTCCGGGATGATCTTGGCCGGGATCTGCTCGGCGATCACGACGCCCTCGCCGTAAGCGCGGATCTCGGCCGGCAGCGCCGCGAACATCTCCACCGCATGCGACGCGGGGCTGCCCGGCAGCACGTTCTTCAGCAGCCGGTGCGCCTCCTCCACGACGGTCACGTGCCGCACCCCCGCCGCGCCGGACGACCGCCGCACCGCGGCGGGCGGCCCGGGTTCGACCAACTCGGCCCCGAAGTTCGCACCCGGTCCGCCTACCGCTCCCTGGGCCGCTCGCCGTTCGCCGAGGTGGGCACGATGAGGCCGCTCTCGTACGCCACCACGACGGCCTGCGCGCGGCTCGACAGGCCGAGCTTGCCCATCGTCCGCTTCACGTGGGTCTTGACGGTGGCCTCGCTGAGCACGAGCCGCTGGGCGATCTGCCCGTTGGTCAGCCCGTTGCCGACCAGCCGCAGCACTTCGGTCTCCCGCACGGTCAGCTCGGCCAGGCGCGGGGCGCCCGCAGTGGTCGCGCGGTGGTGGCGGGCGTAGGTCTCGATCAGCCGGTGGGTGATGTGGGGCGCGATGAGGATGTCGCCGGCGGCGATCGTGCGGACGGCGGAGAGGATGCGCGCCGGCGGGGTGTCCTTGACCAGGAAGCCGGACGCGCCCTCGCCCAGCGCGGTGTAGACGTACTCGGGCAGGTCGAACGTCGTCAGCACGACCACGCGCGGCGGGTCCTCGCGGTGTTCGGCGAGGATGCGGCGGGTGGCGGCGATGCCGTCCAGCACCGGCATCCGGATGTCCATGAGGATGACGTCCGGCGTGGTGTCGCGGGCGAGCGCGACGGCCTGTTCACCATCGGCGGCCTCCCCCACGACGTCGAAACCGGGCGCGGCGGTGAACAGGGCCACCAGGCCGGCGCGGATGAGGGCCTGGTCGTCGGCGACGAGCACGCGGATGGTCACCGGGCCGCCACCTCGTTCATCGGCAGGCGGAGGACCACGCCGAACCCGCCGTCCGCCAGCGGCCCGGCGGTGAGCACGCCGCCGTACAGCTCGGCGCGTTCCCGCATGCCGCGGATGCCGTGCGGGGTGTGCTCGGGGCCCGGTGGGCCGCCGTCGGCCCGGCCGTCGTCGGTCACCTTCAGCACGAGCGTCTGCGGCCCGTACTCGACGTCGATCCGCGCCCGCGCAGGTCCGGCGTGCTTCAGCACGTTGGTCAGCGCCTCCTGCGCCACCCTGTACGCGCACAGGTCCGGTCCGGGCTGGAGCTCGCGGGCCTCGCCGGTGACGGCGACGTCCACGGCCAGGCCCGCGCCCCTGGCCCGTTCCACCAGCTCGTCCAGCGCCGCCAGGCCCGGTTGGGGCTGGTAGTCGTGCTCGTGGTCGACCCGCAGCACGTCGAGCAGCCGGCGCAGCTCGGTCAACGCCTCGCGGCTGGTGTCGCCGACGGTCGCGATGGCCTGCCGCGCCGTGGGCAGGTCCGTGTCCAGCACGTACTCCGCCAGGCCGGCCTGGAGCGAGATCACGGACATGTGGTGCGCCACGACGTCGTGCAGCTCCCGCGCGATGCGCACCCGTTCGTCCGCGACGGCCCGCGCCGCCTCCTCGGCCAGCCGCTCGGCGCGTTCCGCCCACCGCCTGGTGCCCTCGCCGAGCACCCACGCGCCGAGCACCACCAGCACCGACTGGACGACCTCCGACCACACGATCGTGCCCGCGAGCCGCACGAACGCGCCCTCCACGACCACCGCCGACGCCACGAACACGAGCGCCGCGACGTGCCGCGGCCGCAGCGTGGCCACGGTGAACATGCCGACCAGGATGCCGACGCCCGCGCTGGGCAGGCCGTCGTACTCCAGCAGGCTGTACGCGGTCAGCGCGCCGAGCATCACCGCCATCGTGGTGACCGGCGCGAGCTGCCTCAGCGCGATCGGCGCGACGGTGAGCCCGGCGAGCGCGTACGCGTCCCAGCCGAGGCCGCCGCCGTGGCTGACCGTCGTGGCCACGGTGAGCCAGGTCAGCACGGCGGCCAGCAGCAGGTCCAGCCGGATGGGGACGAGTTTCGCCAGCACCCGCCCACGGTAGTCGGACGTCGTGGCCGTCGTCGCCAGCCCGCGGTCGGATGCGCCGTACCCCTGTGGTGGTACGAGGAAATGCCGTGTCGGGGCGATGACGCGCGACGTCCGCGTGCCTAGCGTCCTTGGCATGAAACGACTGTGTGCGACAGTGGTGGTCGCGGCGCTGGCGCTGACCGCGGCGGGCACGGCGAGCGCCGACCGGCGGACCGGCCCCCGACCCGACCCGACGACGTTGCAACGGCACGCGGACGCGTTGCTCGACCAGGGCGCGCCGGGCGTGCTGGTCGAGGTGGACACCCCGGGTGGAACCCTGCGGGTGCGCAGCGGACACGGCGACGTGGCGGCGCGGACGCCGGTGCCGTGGCGGGCGAAGTTCCGCATCGGCAGCTACACCAAGACGTTCGTGGCGGCGACCGTGCTGCAGCTGGTCGGCGAAGGTCGACTGTCCCTTGAGGACAGCGTGGAGCGGTGGCTGCCGGGCGTGGTCGCGGGGAACGGCAACGACGGCACGAAGATCACCGTGCGGCAGCTGTTGCAGCACACCAGCGGGCTGTACAACTACGTGGGCCGGATGCCGGAGCTGTTCCTCGAACGGGGTTTCCAGGAGAACCGGTCGCGCACGGTGCGGCCGGAGGAGGTCGTCGCGCTGGCGATGCGCGAGCCGCCGTCCTTCGCGCCCGGCACGGGCTGGAGCTACTCGAACACCGGGTACGCGCTGGCCGGGATGATCATCGAGCGGGTCACCGGGAACACCTGGCAGCACGAGGTGCGCGTCCGGATCGTGGAACCGCTCGGGTTGCGCGGCACGTACCTGCCGGGCACGTCGCCGTTCATCCCCCGGCCGCACGCGGTGGCCTACCAGCGGTTCCCCGAGAAGGGCCTGGAGGCCGACCCGGCGGACCCGCGGTGGGGCGCGCCGGTGGACGTGACCACGTACAACCCGTCGTGGGGCGGCGCGGCCGGCGACATGATCAGCACGACCGAGGACGGGAACCGGTTCCTCCAGGCGCTGCTGGGCGGCGAGGTCCTGCGGCCCGCCGAGCTCGCCGAGATGACGAGGACCGTGCGCGCGGCCGAGTTCGACGGCGCGTGGCCCGGCGCCCGGTACGGGCTCGGGTTGATGTGGACGCCGAACTCGTGCGGCGGCCACTGGTCGCACGGCGGCGACATCCACGGCTTCATGACGCGCAACGGCGTCACGCCCGACGGCACGCGCAGCGTCGTGGTGTCCGTCAACACCGACTCGATGGTGCCGAAGACGGGAACCCCCGCACCGACCAAGGACGTCACGGTCGACCTGGTCGACCACGCGCTCTGCGGTCCGGGCGCCACCCCGTGAAAACGGAACACAACAGTCCAGCAAAGGGATGGTCGGGCGATGACGAGCAACCGGCGCGAGGGGGAGACCGAGTTCGTCAGGAAGTTGTTCTCCGCCAACCACATGCCACCGGACCTGGCCGGCGCCACCGTGGACGAGCGGGTCGCGGCGCTGCTGTCGCGGTACGACTCGACCCCCGGGCAGCGGACCGCGCTCGGCCTGAGCCTCGTGCGGTGCATGGAGGAAGCGCCCGACCGCCCCGACAGCGTCCCGGTGCTGCGCCGGGTGCTCGCGGACTTCGAGGACGCGCTCGGCCGCACGCACCCGCTCCACCTCGAGGCCGCCGGCGCGCTGGCGACCGCGCTCTCCGCCCACGGCGTCACCGAGGAGGCCGAGCGGACCTACCGGACCGCGCTGTGGACGGCGGTCGGCACCACCGGTGAGCACTCGGACCTCAGCACGCGCCTGCGGCACGGGCTGTTCCTGTTCCTGGCCCGCCACGACCGGCTGGACGAGGCGCTGGAACTGCACCGGAAGGTGAAGGTGACGGACGACGTGGCGCTGGTCCACCGGGGCCGGCTCGCCCGGCTGCTCGCCACCGCCGGCCGTCCGCTGGACGCCGTCGCCGAGTACCAGGCCGCGCTCCGGGAAGCCGAGGCCGCGCTCGGCCGCGACCACGTGCGGACGATCAACCTCCGGACGTTGCTGGCGGTGCTCGCCATCGACCACGGCCACCCGGTGGCGGAGGAGGCGCAGCGCGGTGTGGTCGCCGACCTCGAACGGGTGCAGGGCCCGGACAGCCCCGGCGGGCTCGTGGCCCGCGGCGCCCTCGCCCGCCTCGTCGGCCGCCTGGGCCGGCCGGACGAGGCGGCCGCGATGTTCCGGGACCTGGTCCACGACCACCGCCGGGTGCTGGGGCCCCAGCACCCGGGCACGCTCGTCACCGCGGCGGAGTTCGGCCGGCTGCTGCTCGACCTGGCCCGCGACCGGGAGGCCGTCGCGCTGTTCCGCAAGCTGCTGCCGGTCGCCGAGCGGGTGCTCGGCGACCACCCGGTGACCCGTGCCGCGCGGGCGGTCGTGCGGGACCGCTGACGCCGCCGCGGGG
>NZ_JBHTLK010000028.1:0-42163 GCF_042678885.1 Saccharothrix hoggarensis | reverse complement strand
CGGCGGCGGGCCGCGGTGAGCGGGTGGGACACGTCGTGGCCCGCACAGCACTGCGCCACCGGCCGCCGGGTGCGTGATCCCGACTGCCGGTGGCGCGGTGGTGGTGCCGGCGGCGGACCCCGTGGGGAGCCCGCCGCCGGTCACCCGGTCAGCCCTTGGTGCAGGACTGGCCGTTCACCCGGAAGTCCGTGGGCTCCCCCGCACCGGACCCCGAGGAGTTGAACCCGATGTTGGCCGAACCGCCGTTGGGCACGTTGCCGTTCCACGACACGTTCGTCGCGGACGCCGCCTGGCCCGTCTGCGACCACGTCGCCGACCAACCCTGGGTGATCTTCTGCGTGCCCGGCATCGTGAACTCCAGCTTCCAGCCGTTCCACGGCTGACCGCTGGTGTTCGTCACGGTGACGTTCACCGACATGCCGGTCGACCAGGTCGAGGCCCGCCAGACCACCTTGCAGTAGTTGGCGACCACGTCCGGCTTGGTCCGCACCGACACCTGCGGCGACATCGCCGACCGCAGGTTGGCGCCGTTCTTCGCCACGACCGTGAACTGGTAGGCCGTGTCCGGCCGCAGCCCCGTCAACGTCGCCGACGGGCTGGTGACCGTGGCCACCACGCGCAGCGCGTCGCCCTCGACCGAGATGACGTCGTACTCCTTGACGCCGCTCTCCGGGTCGGTGGACGCCGTCCAGGTCAGCTTCGCACCGGTCGTGGTGATGTCCGACGCCACCGGGGTGCCCGGCGTCGACGGGGCGGTGGTGTCCACCGGCGGGGCGGTGGTGACCTTCTCCGCGGCCCAGCTGGAGATCCACGCCAGCGCGGAGTTCCAGTTGACCGTGACCTCGTTCACCGAGTACGCCTCGATGTGGTCCACGAAGCACTTCTGCGCCTTGCAGCCCGTCAGCAGGCGCGCCGCGATCGGGTCCTGCAGCGCGCTGTTCGGACCACCCGAGAGCGCGCCCGCGGGCGCGGTCGGCAGGGTCGCGTCCAGCTGGTTCGCCCAGTGCCGGTGGTGGACGTTCTTCACCGGCTGGTCGCCGTAGCCCGTGACGTACGAGTACGACAGCGGGTTGCGGCCCAGCAGGTAGTTCAGGCCCTGGAACACGCCCTCGCGGTACTTGGCGGCGCCGGTGAAGTCGTGCGCCAGCGCCAGCACCGAGATGTTGTTCGCGACCAGGCCGTTCGAACCCCAGTCGTAGCTCTCCGTCCGGTACGGCGCGGGGTAGCCCTGGGTCGCCATCTGCGACAGGTGCGCGTCCGCCACCGTGGTGAACGCCGACTTGATCGCCGCGATGTCGGCGGCGGGCAGCCCGTTCGGCACGAGGGCGAGCGTGATGTCGCCCAGCGGGCCGGTGGAGCCCCAGTCGAAGCCGCGCGCGTTCAGGCTCTTGCCCTTGAAGTGCGTCGACGACGTCAGGTCGGTGCGGTAGGCCGCCTCACCGGTGGTCGTGAACATCTCCGCCGCGGCCCAGTAGAACTCGTCGGTCAACGTCGAGTCGCTGTACGAGCCGCCACCGGTGCCGTCGTTCGGGTCGGCGATCTTGTTCGGGTTCGCCTTCGCCGCCGCGTACGCCTTGGTGGCCGCCGCGAGCGCCTTCGCCGAGAACGCCGGGTCGATCGTCTTCCAGATGCGGGCCGCCTGGGCCGCCACGGCGGCCATGTTCAGCGTCGCCGCGGTGCTGGTCGCCGACAACCGGCGCGCCTGCGGGTCCTGGTGGGGCAGCAGGGGCAGACCGGTCCAGTTCTGGTCGTGGATCTTGTGGTGCACCATGCCGTCGGGCGCCTGCATCTTCAGCAGGAACTCGACCTCCCAGCGCGCCTCGTCCAGGATGTCCGGCACCCCGTTGGCCTTCTCCGGGATGTTCAGCTTGCCGTCGCCCAGCGGTGCGGCGTCGCCGATCCGCACCGCGCGCTCGTAGGTGTTGAGCACCTGCCACGCCGAGATGCCGCCGTTGACGACGTACTTGCCGTGGTCGCCCGCGTCGTACCAGCCGCCGCGCACGTCCAGCGTGTAACCGCACGGGACGGTCGAGAGGCAGGGGACGTTGTTGTCACCCTGGTTCGGCGCGACGTTGAGGTGGCCCGCCGGGCGCGCGTACTGCGCGCCGACGTACTGCGCGTCGATCTCGATGCCGCTGCGGTTGTGGTAGAAGTACGCCAGCGAGTCGTACCGCAGCCGCTTGATCGCGTCGGTGGCGATGTCGAACGGGTAGCTCGTCTCCGTGCCGACGGTCAGCGTGTAACCCGTGCCCGGCGTGTCGTACCCGGAGAAGTCGATCAGGTGCGTGGAGTCGCCCGACTCGGCGTCCGCGCCCTTCGGCGCCGTCTGACCCGTGGCCACCGCCGTGCCGGCGGAGTTCTTCAACGTCCACGTCTGCGGGGTGGTCGCGGTCGAAGTCAGGGTCGCGTGCTTGGCCAGGCCCGGCACGTAGGCGACCTGGTTGACGTTGATCTTCTTCGCGGGCTGGGCCGGGTCGCCGCCCGGCGGCTTCACGCCGCCGATCAGGGACAGGTTGTCCACGCAGACCGTCGTGTCGGCCGCCTGCGCGCCCAGGTGGAACGTGACCTGGCCCGGACCGGCGTCCGGGAAGTCGAGCTCCGACGTGAACGTGAAGGTGAAGCGCTGCTTCGTCGTCGTCAGCGCGACGTCGTGCTTGGCGATCTGCCGGTACGGGCTGACGCCCTCGCCGGCCACCGCCGCCGCCGGACGGGCGACCGAGGCGTACGCGTCGAACGACATCGTGTACGACTGGCCCGCCTCGAACGGCACGCCGTTCTGGCCGATCAGCGAGTCCCACGGGTTGACCGTGCCGCCGGTGACCGTGGCGCACAGCTCACCGTTGACGACCCGGTTCGACACGCCCGCGCTGGCCCACCACGGGTCGGCGGAGCCGTTGCTGAAGGTGCCGTTGACCAGGCGCTCGTAGTCCGCCGCGTGGGCCGTTCCGGACGCGAGTGCGCCGCTCACCGCCACGAGGGCGAGTGCTGCGGTGGCCTGACGGCGCCACCGGGGAGAAGGAAGCGATCTCATGGACTTGGGTCTCCTCCGTCTGCTCTGACGGTTGACGACGCTTCTGGGAGCGCTCCCTGGGAGCGCTCCCAGGACTCTAGGGTGAGCCCGCGCACATTCACAAGACCGAATTTGACCTCGAGTTAAGTGGAGATCACACGCTGTGAGGTGAAAACGGTCCGACCTCAGGGGGACGCGATGCGCGCGGTGTGGTTGACGGAGTTCGGCGGCCCGGAGACGCTGGTCGGCGGCGATGCCCCCGACCCCATCCCCGGACCGGGGCAGGTCGTCGTGGACGTCGCCTACGCCGGCGTGACGTTCGTCGAGACCCAGTACCGGCGCACCGGCCTTGGTCCGTTCACCCTTCGGCCGCCCGCCGTTCCGGGCAACGGCGTCAGCGGCGTCGTTGCGTCGATCGCCGACGACGTCGACCCGACCCTCCTCGGCGCGCGCGTCGTCACGTCGACCGGAGGACGCGGCGGTTACGCCGAACGGGCCCTCGCCGACGCGTCCGACCTGGTCGTCGTCCCCGACGGCGTGGCCCTGGACGCGGCCGTCGCCCTCCTGGCCGACGGCCGCACCGCCCAGCTCAACCTCCGCGCGGTCGGCCCCCTCACCGGGCGCCGCGTCCTCGTCCTCGCCGCGGCGGGCGGCGTCGGCACGCTCCAGGTGCAACTCGCCCGTGCCGCGGGCGCGACCGTCCTCGGCGCCGCCGGCCTCACCCCCGCCAAGGCCGACCTCCTCGCCGACCTCGGCGCGGAACCCGTCGACTACCGCCGTCCCGACTGGACCGCCGCGCTGCCGCCCGTGGACGTCGTGCTCGACGGCGTCGGCGGGTCCGTCGCCGCCCGGGCGTTCGACCTCCTCCGCCCCGGCGGCCGGATGCTCAGCTACGGCCTCGCCGCCGGCACGTGGGCCGACATCGCCCCCGACACCGCCGCCGCCCGCGGCGTGACCCTCGTGAAGGGCTCCCGCCCGACCGCCGCCGAAGCACGCGACCTCGTCACCGCGATCCTCGCCGCCGCGGAGACCGGACAGGTGAGACCCGTGATCGGCCAACGCTTCCCGCTCGAACGGGCCGCCGACGCGCACGCCGCCATCGAAAGCCGTGCCACGATCGGCAAGACCGTGCTGGAGGTGCGGTGATGGACGTCGGCATCACGCTCCCCGGGTTCGGGCACGACGCCGTCGAGCACGCCCAGCACGCCGAAGGGCTCGGGTTCGAGTCGGTGTGGCACGGCGACCACCTGATCCCCGTCAGCCCGTTCCTCGACGCCACGCTCGTGCTCGCCACGGTCGCCGCGACCACGACGCGGATCAAGCTCGGGTTCGGGGTGATGGTCCTGCCGCTGCGTCCCGTCGCGTGGGCGGCCAAGCAGGTCGCCACGCTGCAACACCTCTCCGGCGGACGGGTCCTGCTCGGCGTCGGCAGCGGTGGCGACGTCCACGGCGAGGCGGCGTGGCGCGCGGTCGACGTGCCGTTCGCCGAGCGCGGACGCCGCACCGACGCGTCGCTGGCCGTGCTGCCGCCGTTGGTGCGCGGCGAAACCGCGTCCGTGCACGGCACTCCGGTGACCCTGTCCCCACCCGCCCCCATGCCGCCCGTGCTGATCGGCGGCGGGGGAGCCGCGGCCCTGCGCCGAGCCGCCCGCTTCGGCGACCACTGGTACCCGGCTTTCCTGCCGTTGCGGGCGGTGGCGGCGGGCGTGGCTCGCCTGGAAGAGCTGGCAACCACCCACTCACGACCGCGCGTGGGCGTCACGGTGGGGGTGAGCGTGGCGCTGGGCGCGGTGGCGAATTCGGTGGTGGAGCACAGAATCCGGTCGATGACCGACTACGGGCTGACGGAGGAGCAGGCGCGGGAGGTCGTGGTCACCGGCTCGGCCGAGCAGGCGAGGGACCACTTCGCACGGCTGGCCGAGGCGGGCGCGGACCGAATCGTCGCGATGCCCTTCACCGACGACCGCTTCCGCCAAGCCGAACTGGTAGCAGAAGCCACCCAAACGTGACCCATTTCCGCTGGTAGGGTGGGTGGGGCGTGCTGCCCGCCGCTTGGCCCGAAGATCACCCTAACGATGGATGATCGCGCCTTTGGGCAACATTTGAGGTTCGAAAAGCGTTGCCGGGAAAGAAGGAGGCGGCGCGGCGGCGAAGGCGGTCTCGCGAACGCACCGCCGACCCCTGTCGCCGCCCACCGCGAGCACGGGCACCACGTGCACCATTGGCCGGAGCAACGAGCGGGAGCCGGCAGGCGGCGGGGCGTCGAGCGTCGGGGGCGTGGGTGGCAGAGGTGGGGGATGGAGGGGTTGTGGGCGAGGCCAGGGACGAGGTTCGGCGGATCGAGGGGTTCGGTCCGACCACGGCGTTCGATCCGGCCACGGCGTTCGAGCGGCTCCACGCTGCCGCGTCGCGCGGCGAGGTAGAGGTGCCGTGGCACCGGGACTCGCCGCACCAGCTGATCCTCGACCGGTTCGCGGGCGTTGACGGGACCGGTCGGCGGGCGCTCGTCGTCGGTTCCGGGTACGGGCAGGACGCTGGGTTCCTGGCCGCCCTGGGTTCGACACGGTCGGGTTCGACATCTCGCCCACGGCGGTCGAGGTGGCGACGGCGCGGTTCCCGGGCGCCCGGTTCGTGGTCGCCGACCTGCTCGACCCGCCCGCCGAGTGGTGGGGCGCGTTCGACGTCGTCGTCGAGGCGTTGATCGCGCAGTCCCTGCCGGCGAGCATGCGGCCCACCGGCATCGCGCACGTGCGGCGGTTCGTGGCGCCCGGCGGCACGTTGCACGTCCTGGCCTCGGCGCGGGACGACGGCGACGTCGTGGAAGGGCCACCGTGGCCGTTGGTGCGCGCGGAGGTCGGGTCTTATGCGGACGACGACCTCCGCGCGGTGCTCATCGACCGCACCGGCAATCGGTGGTGGGCCGAGTTCCGGCGCCCCGAGGCATCAGGTCCAGAGGCGTCAGGTCCCGAGGCGCCGGAGGCGTGAATCGGGCGCGCGAGTGCGCACCCGACGCGCGGATCAGCGCGGATCAGCGGGGAGCGATGTAGCCCTGCGTCACGATCCGGTCGGCCATGGCGGCGTACGCCGCGGGGTCGTCCGGCGCCCACGTGGCCAGGCCGTCGACGTACCGGTTGAACATGCAGAACGCCGCCGCGATCAACACGGTGTCGTGCACCTCGACGTCGCTCGCGCCGGCGGCCTTCGCCGCCGCCACCAGCTCGGACGTCACGGCCCGCCCGCTGTCCGTCACCGCGGTCGCGATGTCGAGCAGCGCCAGCAGCTTCGGCGAGTGCTCGTGGTCCTCGGGCAGCTGCGCGGCGGCGAAGGCGGCGTGCGACGACGCGCAGAACTTGCACTGGTTCAACTCGGAGACGTGCGCGGCGATCGACTCCCGCTCGCCGCGCGACAACTCGCTCGGACCGCGCAGCAGGACCTCGGCCAGCTCGCTCAGGGGTCGACCCGTCTCGGGGCGGTAGGCGAGGAGCCCGGAGATCCCGGGTAGCGGGTTGTCCAACTCGATGTGCGGCATGGCGACAGTGTCCGTCACCGGCGGAGGGGTCGGCGAGCGGCGAACGGAGCACGGCACTGCGCCGTGCGGCCGCGCCCTTCACAAGGGCCGGTCACGCGAAGGTCGCGGGGGGACGCCTGTCGCACGACCGTGTGAGCGCTCCCACGGTCAACGGTGGAACACGGGGAAAGTTCGACTTCGCCCTTGACTGGTGTAGACCATTTCAGGTTGAGTGGCCCCCGTCACGTCCGAGGGCGCTCGAACGGAAAGAGTGATCTTGTGTCGAGATTCCGCGTTCTGGCGGCGATCGCCGCCTTCGTCGTCGGGGCGGCCCTGACCGTCGCGGTGGCCAACACCGCCGCCGCGGCCGCCTGCGCGTCGGCGTGGACCTCGTCGGCCGTCTACACCAGCGGCATGACGGCGTCCCACGCCGGCCACAACTGGCAGGCCAAGTGGTGGACCCAGAACGAGACGCCGGGCTCGGCGGCGGTCTGGGCCGACCAGGGCGTCTGCGGCGGCACCACCACGCCGCCGCCCGCGTCCTGCGACTACCCCGCGTGGGTGCAGGGCAAGTGGTACACCGCCGGCAACATCGTGCGGTTCACCGACGGCAAGTACTACATCGCCGAGCACGACAACCCGGGCTACGACCCGACCGTCAGCACCTGGTACTGGAACCCGCACACCTGCGGCTCGACTCCGACCACCACGACCAGCACGCCCGCGCCGGGCGGTTTCGTGGTGAGCGAGGCGCAGTTCCAGCAGATGTTCCCCAGCCGCAACCCCTTCTACACGTACGCCGGGCTCACGGCGGCGCTGAGCGCGTACCCCGGTTTCGCCAAGACCGGCACGGACACCGTCCGCAAGCAGGAGGCGGCGGCGTTCCTCGCCAACGCCAACCACGAGACCGGCGGCCTGGTCCACATCGTCGAGCAGAACCAGGCGAACTACCCGCACTACTGCGACGCGAGCCAGCCCTACGGCTGCCCCGCCGGCCAGGCGGCCTACTACGGCCGCGGTCCCATCCAGCTCAGCTGGAACTTCAACTACAAGGCCGCGGGCGACGCGCTGGGCCTGCCGCTGCTCACCAACCCGTGGCTGGTGCAGAACGACTCGTCGGTGGCCTGGAAGACCGCCCTCTGGTACTGGAACACCCAGTCCGGCCCCGGCACGATGACCCCGCACAACGCGATGGTCAACGGGTACGGCTTCGGCGAGACGATCCGCAGCATCAACGGGTCGCTGGAGTGCGGCGGCCGCAACCCGGCGCAGGTGCAGAGCCGCGTCGACGCCTACAAGCGGTTCGTCGGCATCCTGGGCGTGCCCGCGGGCAACAACCTGTACTGCTGACCGACCGGTGACGGGGGAGGGGCCGCACGCGGTCCCTCCCCTCGCACGTCACCCGCAGCCCACGTTCACCCGCAGCCCACGTTCACCCGCAGCCCACGTTCACCCGCAGAGCACGTCACCCGCAGCGCGCGACACCCCCAGAACGTCACCCGCAGCCCACGTCACCGGGCCAGGTGCGCCAGCACCGCCCACCCGAACGATCCCGGCGACTCGACCCACGGCACGTGGCCCGCGCCGGGCAGCACGACCCGCGCCACGTCCGGCAGCGCCTCGGCCAGCGAGTCCACCGCCCACCGGGGCCGCACGTCCGCCGCCCCGTCCACGATCAACGTCGGCACGGCCAGCTCGCGGCACCGCGCCACCAGCTCCTCCTCGTCCCACGTCCGGGCCTCGGCGGTCAACGCCGCGTGGGCCTCCCCGTTCACGCCGAACCAGGGCGTGGCCAGCTCCTCGGCCCGCTGCCGGGCCGTCGACGGGTCGGCGAAGTCGGCGGTCCACAGCCGCACCGCCGCGTCCCGCCCGATGGACCCGCCCTCCGGCAGCCGCTCACCCCGCTCGGCCAGGCGTTCGGCGAGGTTGCGGCGGAACTCGTCGCGCCAGTCGTGCCCGAGGCCGGTGCCGGAGACGTACACCAGCGACGACACCCGGTCCGGGTGCTCCAGCGCGTAGTGCAGCGCCACGCTCGCGCCCCACGAGTGGCCCAGCAGCGCCACCCGTGACAGTCCGAAGTGGACTCGGACGGCGTCGAGGTCGGCCAGCGTGCGGGCCACCGCGTACGGTCCCGCGTGGTCGGACCGGCCGCAGCCGCGCTGGTCCCAGCGGATCACCCGCACCCGGTCGGCCAGCAGCTCGGCGAGCCCGTCGAACATGTCCCACAGCCCGGGGCCGCCGTGGCACAGGACCAGCGGTTCGCCGCGCCCCAGCTCGGCCGCCCACAACACGCGGCCGTCGTCCGCGATGACCTTGTGCTCCTCCATGACCGCCAAGTGTCAGCCAATTCCGCGGCGGTGCCCACCGATCGGGCCAATTGAGTCGCGGGAGGGTGGCCGCGCCACCCCGGTCAAGCCGGGTCCGCTCACCGTCGGGGCCGTCGTTCACAGACTTCCACAGTAGGGAACACGGCCGGCTGGGCCACCCGGTTCAGAGCCTTGACCCGGTTGACGTTGACGATTATGGTCTAGACCACATCGCGATGCGTGACATCCTGTCGCCTCACCGTCACACGTCGCGTGATCCGGCCGCCGCGGAAATGGACCCTGCCAGGGGGACCCACGTCGGGTCCCCTCCGAAGGAGCTGGACACATGAGCCTGAAACGCAAGCTCGCGGCGGTTCTCGCCGGCGTGGGCATCGCACCGTTCCTCGTGGTGGTCTCCGCGGGAACGGCCAGCGCGCACGGCTACATCTCGTCGCCGCCCAGCCGGCAGGCGATGTGCGCGCAGGGCCGCATCTCCAACTGCGGACCCATCGTCTACGAGCCCCAGAGCGTGGAGGGCCCGAAGGGCCAGCGCAACTGCCACGCCGGGGTGAGCCAGTTCGCCCAGCTCAACGACGACAGCCGGCCGTGGCCCACCACCGCGGTGGGCAACAACGTGACGTTCAACTGGACGCTCACCGCCCGGCACGCCACGAGCACGTGGGAGTACTTCGTCGGCGGCACCAAGATCGCCGAGTTCAACGACGGCGGGCGCCAGCCGGCGGCCACCGTGACGCACAACGTGAGCCTCGGCGGTCGGACGGGCCGGATCAAGCTGCTGGCCATCTGGAACATCGCCGACACGCCCATGGCGTTCTACTCGTGCGTCGACCTGCAGGTCGGCACCGGTGGCGGCACGCCCACCAGCACGACGACCCCGCCGCCGACCAGCACCACGCAGCCGCCGACGAGCACGACGCAGCCCCCCGTGGGCGGCACGTGGGCGCCGAACGTCGCGTACTCGGTCGGGTCCCAGGTGACCTACGGCGGCGTCGGCTACCGCTGCATCCAGGCCCACACGTCCCTCGTGGGCTGGGAACCGCCGAACACCGCCGCCCTGTGGCAGCGGATCTGACCCCGGTCACGACGACCGAGGTCCGATGAGACAGAGCCCGTCCGCGCCGGCCTTGTCACGGCGCGGGCGGGCCGCTCGGCGAAGGAGGACGACCTTGCGACGCCTCACCGGATTTCGCGCCCTCGCGGCGCTGGTGGTCGGCGCGCTGGCGCTGACCGGCTGCGGCGCCGCCGCACCGGGCACGGCGCCACCGCCCGTGTCGACCGTCGTGGAGACCAACGAGTTCAACGCGACGGACGTGATGTTCCTGCAGATGGCCGTGCCGCACCACAGGTCCGGCCTGGAGATCGTGCGGCTGGCCAAGGACCGCGAGGTGCGCGCCGAGGTGAAGACCCTCGCCGCCGCCATCGAGGTCACCCAGCTGTCCGAAGTGGACTCGATGACGAAGTGGCTGGCGGACTGGGGGAAGCCGGAGGTCGCGGGCGACGATCCCCAGCTGCACGCCGGTCACGGCGGCGACCACTCGACCAGCCCGGACGCCATCGCGGAACTCGCCGCGACCGGTCCGGCCGAGTTCGAGAAGGCCTTCCTGAACCTGCTCATCGGCCACCAGCACAACGCGGTGGAGATCGCGAAGCTGGAGAAGGAGGGCGGGATCAACCCGCAGGCCAAGGACCTGGCGACGCGCATCTTCGACTCGCGCACCGCGCAGATCTCGCAGATGCTCGGCTACATCGGCTGACGGCTCGGCGCCGTCACAGGTCCAGCGAGAGGGTGCTGGTGAAGCGGCGGTGCTCGCCCGTCACCGGATCGGTGAACTCGAGCACCTTCGCCAGCAGCTGCAACGGGTTGGTGAAGTCGTCCAGCGGCTTGTCCCGCAGCACGGGGTAGAAGTCGTCGTTCCGGATCGGCACGCCCAGCGACGCCATGTGCAGGCGGAGCTGGTGCGTGCGGCCGGTCGTCGGCGTCAGCCGGTACCGGCCCCACCCGGCGCGGTGCTCGACCAGCTCGACCAGCGTCTCCGCGTTCGGCTCGCCCGGCACCTCCTGCGCCGTGATGACGCCCTTCACCTTGACGATCCGGCTGCTCACACGCGTGGGCAGCGCCAGCGACGGGTCGTGCGGCGCGATCGCCTCGTACTCCTTGCGCACCAGGCGGTCCTTGAACAACGTCTGGTACTTGCCGCGCAGGGCCGGTTCGGCGACGAACATCACCAGCCCGGCGGTGACCCGGTCCAGCCGGTGGGCCGGGCTCAGCTGCGGCAGGCCGAGGTCGCGCCGCAGCCGGACGAGCGCCGTCTCCACGACGTGGCTGCCGCGCGGGATGGTGGCCAGGAAGTGCGGCTTGTCGACCACGACGAGGGCGTCGTCGCGGTGCACGACGCCGATGTCGAACGGCACCGGGACCTCGGCCGGGAGGTCCCGGTGGAACCACACGGACGTGCCGGGCGTGAACGCCGCGTCGGGCGCGATCGGCCCGGACAGGTCGTAGACGCGGCCCTCGGCGAGCATGAGGTCGATCCGCTCGGGCGCCACCCGGGGCAACCGCTCGACCAGGTGATCCCGGATGGTCGCCCACGGCCCGTCGTCGGGCAGCCGCAGCCGTGCCGGGTCGAGGCCGTGGCGCTGGGCGAGCGGCGGCCGGAGCTTGCGCCTCATCGACCGGCAGCATACGCCGCGTCCACCTCCGCGACGGCCCGCTCGGGGAAGCCCCTGGCGACGAGCAGCACGCCCAGCGCGACCTCGAACAACCCGCCCGGCACGGACAGGGCCACGCCGACCCCGTGGCCGAGGACTTCGAGCACGGCGCCCGCCAGGAACACCGCGTAACCGGCCAGGCCCCACACCGCCAGGAACCGCGGCACGAGACGAGCCCGCAGCAGGACCCGGCAGAACAGCACGCCCACGACGCCGAGCGACATCATCGCGATCTGGTACGCGTAGTGGTTGCCCCGCACCAGCACCGCGCCCCACGGCGAGTCGACGTCGGCTCGGGCGAGCGGCACCAGCAGGAGCAGGAAGACGACCCCGACGGCCAGCACCGTCGCTTCGACGGCCCGTCCGACCAGGTAGGCGTGGGCGGCGAGGCGGTCGTGCGGGCCGAGCACGGGCACCGCGAGCACGCCGATGGCGGCGACGACGACCGAGTTGACCAGCATCAGCAGCGCGCCCGCCGCGACCCGCGTGGGGTGGGCGGCCACGTCGGGCAGCACGTCGGCCCCCGGCTCGGCGCCGACCAGGGCGTTGCCCGCGATGTAGACGACGAACGCGGCCAGGAACAACGTCCCGATGACCCGTCCGGTGGCTCTCGAAGACATGGGCGCGCCCTTCCGTCGCAGGCGAACGGAGGCCCGTTGCCTTACTAAGTAAGGCGGACGGTATCGTACTTAGTACGGGGGTGTCACCCGGCACTGTCGCCCGCGTGGCGTTCGAGGGGGAGACGGATGTCCAAGCAGGTCGGCGACCGCGTCCCGCTGAGCCGGGACCGGGTCCTCCGCGCCGCCGCCGCCATCGCCGACGCGCGCGGCGTCGGCGCGCTGACCATGCGCTCGCTGGCCGACGGGCTGGGCGTCAAGCCCATGTCGCTCTACCACCACGTCGCCAACAAGGACGAGATCCTCGACGGCATCGTCGACCTCGTGTTCAGCCGGATCGAGCTGCCCACGCCGGGCGGCGACTGGCGGCACGAGATGCGCCGCCGCGCCCGCTCCGCCCGTGACGTGCTCCGCCGCCACCCGTGGGCGATCGGGCTCCTGGAGTCGCGCGCCGCGCCCGGCCCGGCGACGTTGCGGCACCACGACGCGACCATCGGCACGTTGCGCCGGGCGGGTTTCCCGGTCGACCTGACGGCCCACGCCTTCGCGCTGCTCGACAGCTACGTCTACGGGTTCGCGGTGCAGGAGGCGGCGCTGCCGTTCCAGGGCGGCCCCGACACCGCCGCCGACGTCACCGCGGAGATCATGCGGCACCTGCGGCCCGAGGAGTACCCGCACCTCGTGGAGATGGCCACCGAGCACGTCCTGCGGCCCGGCTACGACTTCGGCGACGAGTTCGAGTTCGGCCTGGACGTCATCCTCGACGCCCTCGCGCGGCGGCTGCCCGACGACGGTCCGGCCACGTGATCACGGGCCGACCGCCGGGCGTCAGCCAGTCAGCCGGCCAGTGGGTCAGCCAGTGGGTCAGTCGAGGGTCGTGAACTCCACCTGGTAGCCGAGCGCGCCGAACATGCCGGTCAGCATCTTGCGCGTGTTGTCGTCCGCGCGTCGTACCAGCTCCGACTCGCGGGCCGCGTCGGCGATCTTCTGCTCCGCCGCCACGTAGAACGGCTGCTGGTCCGGCGTCTCCACCAACGACGTCAGCCGGTCCACCAAGCCGCGCTCCTGCGCGAACACGTAGCACCGCTCCTGGTCGAGGTTCGGCTTGTCGAGCACGGCCTTCGGCAGCGCCAGTTCCACCGACCGCTGACCGTCCGGCCCCGAAGCCGCGGTCGGCGACACCTTCAACGCGTCCTCGGCCAGCCCGCCGAAGTCGACGTAGGCGTTCACCGTCCCGGCCGCCACGAACAACGTCCGCTGCCCGGCGAGCACCGCGGGCACGTACCGGACGTCGCGCTCGATGTCGAGGACGACCTGGAACTCGCCGGCCGCCGCGTGGTACTGGCTCAGGTCCCGCAACGACTTCAGCAGCGCCGGCTGGCTCCGGTCGACGGTGTCGGCGCCCGGCCCGGCGATCCGGGGCACCACCACCACCGCCGCCACCAGCCCTGCCACCGCGATCAGCACCGCCACCGCCACACCGATGCGCCATCTCATGGCGCCGGGGTACCCGGATCGACTACCAGGGAATCCGCTTGCCGTCGCGGAAGAAGCCGCCGGTGGGGCCGTCCGCGGGCAACGTCGCCGCCCACACGACGCCGGCCGCGCCGTGCCTCACCGGCCGCCCGCCGACGCCACCCATGTCCGTGGCGACCCACCCCGGGCACACCGCGTTGACCCGCATCCCCGGCAGTTCGGCCGCCAGCGTCAGGGTCAACGCGTTGAGCGCCGCCTTCGACGTGCCGTAAGCCGGTGTGCCGCCGGACATCGACGCCAGCGACGCGGCCTCGCTGGACACGTTGACCACCCGCGCGTGCCGTGCGGCCCGCAGCAGGGGCAGCAGCGCCAACACCGTCCGCCACGGGCCGTAGAAGTTGGTCTCCATGGCCTCCCGCACGACCCGCAGGTCGGCCGACGACGCGCGCTGCCAGGAGTCGTAGTGGATGGCGGCGTTGTTGACCAGCGCGTCCACCCGCCCGTACTCCTGGGCCAGGTACTCGGCCAGCGCCTCGACCGACGCGTCGTCGGTGACGTCCAACGGGTGGTGGTCGACGCCCAGCCGGTCCGCCTCCGCCGCCGCCTTCGCGGCGTCACGAGCGGTCAGCACCACGACGTGCCCGCGCTCCGCCAACTGGCGGCACACCTCCCGCCCGATGCCCCGGTTTCCGCCCGTCACGACCGCCACCGGCGCGTCGACCACCATGCCGCCTCCCACTGCGAGTGTCCCCATCCTCCGCCACCGGGCGGACTCCTCGCGCGGGCCGGGTCGGACTAGGTCAAGTCACCACGCCGTCGCTCGTCCACTTCGGACTGGTCGGGGTGGGGCGCTCAGCGCAAGTGGCGGTCGAAGAACGACACCACGTGCCGGCGCACGGTCGGTACCGAGACGGCCGGGTCGATCGGCCCGACCAGCGCGTCCCGGCCCGCGTCGTCCACCAGCCCGGCCGCGTGGAGCTGCGGCACCACGGCGGCGTGGTCGGTCAACGCCCAGTGGTTGGCGTCGGCGATCACGTGCTGCCGGGCGCACCCGTGCGCGAGCACCGCCGACCACGCCCGCCGGTACCGGTCGTCCTGGAAGCCCTCGGTGCCGAGCAGCAGCAACGGCCGGTCGACGCCGTGCCGGGCCACCGGGAGCAGTTCGCCGTCCTGGCCGGGCCGCTCGGGGTGGTAGTCGAGGAAGCCCTCCAGGTTGGCGGCCGCGTCGACGCGCCGGCCGGTGTCCTCGTGCATCGCCTCGGCCGCGATCGTGCCGCCGAGCCCCTGGCCGTACAGGCCGACGCGCCGCAGGTCGAGGGAGCGGCCGAGGTCGGCGGGCAGGGCGCGGCCGTCGGCGTCGGGGTTGCCGCCCGCCGCCCACCGCTCCAGCCGGTCGAGGACGAGGTCGGTGTCCGCGAGGCGCGTGGCGATCACGTCCCGGTAGAGGCGGGGATCGGTGCTGGGGTCGCCGGGCAGCGCGAACAGCCGCGGCGCGGGTCGGCCCGGCACGTCGACCGCCATCGTCTCGCCGGGGTGGTCGACCGACACCACGACGTACCCGCGGCTCGCCAGCTCCTCCGCGGTGGTCGTCCCGAGGGCGCGCGGATCGGCCAGCCCCGGGCTGTACAGCACGACCGGTCGCCGTCCGGGCAGCGCCGGCGCGTCGGTGCGCGAGTGGGTGAGGGTCGCGCCCCACGCCACGCCGGTCGCCGGCAACGGCTGGTGGAAGTGCGGCAGCACCGCCGCCACGGCCGGCGTCAGGTGCGGCGCGACGGGGCGGTCGCGGACGTCGCGGGAGGGGTAGTGCACCGTGGCCACCAGGTGGCGCGGCGCGCCGACCTCGTCGGGCCACGGGTCGGCGCGGTGCTCGTCGACGAGGTGCAGCGCGGTGACGCCGACGTGGTGCGGGCCGGTCGGCGCGGGCAGCCGCAGCGTCACGTCGTCCGCCCGGGCGACGCCGGTCGCCACCCCCGTGACGGTCGCGGCGACGAGAAGAGCCGCTGCGGGCAGACTTGTCCTGCGAAACATATTTCCCCCTTTATCCTTTAGTGCTCTATTTATTCGGTGGGCAGTGCCGCGTACATGCGGCTCACGTAATCCCAGAAACCGTCACCGAGGTCGTCCACCGCCTGGTCCGGCAGCACGTCGCGCAGCACGCCGCGCCCGTTCTCCCGGAAGAACGCGCTCATCGAGCGCAGGATCTCGCGGTCGCCGGCGGCGAACGTCTCACCCACGTCCACCAGGCGCCGGGCGGTCCGGCGCACCTCGGGATCGTCCACCGGGTCGTCCGCCCGGTAGTGCTCGACCACCCGCGCGAGCACCGCGGGCCATTCCTCGTCCAACCGCTCCCGCGCTTCGGGTCCGACGTGGAAGGCGTGCTCGTCGAGGAAATCGCGCTGCTCTTTCGTGAGCTGCTGGTCGAAGATGCCCGTGCACCCGAGGAGCGCGAGCAGGCGGTCCGAATCCGGTCGGGTCGGACCGTTCAGCTGGGCGAGCAGACCCCTCGTCTGGCGGCGCAGCGCGTTGAGCCGCCACACCTGCTCGTCCAGCTGCCCGAGGTGCGCCGCGAGGACGTCCGCGAGCGGTCCGGGGTCGGACGCGTCGGCCAGCACGCCCCCGATCTCGTCCAGCGACATGCCGAGCTGCCGCAGCAGCCGGACCTGGTAGAGCCGGTGCAGGTCCTGCTCGGTGTAGCGGCGGTGGCCCGACGGGGTCCGCTCGCTCGGCCGCAGCAGGCCCAGCTCGTCGTAGTGGTGCAGCGTGCGGACCGTCATCCCGGCGACCTTGGCCAGCGCCCCGACGCTCCACCGCGGCTCGCCGACACCCCCCGTTTCGCTCACGCCACCGACCCTAGGACCTCACGTGGCGTGAGGTTCAACTCCGACTTCCCCGCGGTCGTGACGCCCTGTGGTCGCGGTAACCGCGACTTTCGGCCATTCGTGCACGACTTTTGTATAACTCATGCGAAAGTCTTGCCAACTTCGGGCGATTCTGAACAGAATTGCGGCGCTCGCCAGCCTGTGAGCTGGACCACAGAGCGTCCGACCGGCCCACCGTCCGCGCAGCACGGCGTCGTGTGAACGAGGAGACAGCGGTGCGAGGTAAGCGAAGGATTCACCCGACCAGGTCCGTCACCACAGCGGGGACCAAGGACGCCACCGCGCCGCCGAGCACCTGGAGACGGCGAACCGCGTGCGCCCTCGCCGCCGCCCTCGGCGCGATGACCCTCGTCGCGACCCCGCCCGCGGCGGCGCAGGACGGGGAGCGCCTCCTCGTCTTCACCAAGACCGCGGGCTTCCGGCACGACTCCATCCCGGACGGCATCGCCGCGATCACCGCCCTCGGCGCGGCGAACGGCTTCACCGTCGAGGCCACCGAGGACGCCGCCGCCTTCACCGACGCCAACCTGGCCCGCTTCGACGCCGTGGTCTGGCTGTCCACCACCGGCGACGTCCTCGACGACGCCCAGCAGCAGGCGTTCCAGCGGTACGTGGAGAACGGCGGCGGGTACGCCGGCGTCCACGCCGCCGCCGACACCGAGCACTCCTGGCCCTGGTACGGCGAGCTGGTCGGCTCGCACTTCAGGTCGCACCCGGCGATCCAGGAAGCCGACGTCCAGGTGGAGGACCACGGCCACCCGTCCACCGCGCACCTGCCGGCCACGTGGACCCGCACCGACGAGTGGTACAGCTACCAGTCCAACCCGCGCTCCCGCGTGAAGGTGCTGGCCAAGCTGGACGAGTCCAGCTACTCGCCCACCGACCCGTCCGGCGACCACCCCATCTCCTGGTGCCACACCCCCGGCCAGGGCCGGTCCTGGTACACCGGCATGGGCCACACCAGGGAGTCCTTCGCCGACCCGGCGTTCCGGCAACACCTCCTCGGCGGCCTGCGGTACGCGCTCGGCGCCGCCGCGGCGGACTGCGAGCCGGACCCCGCCGCGCCCACCGACTCCGACTTCGACCAGGTCACCCTCGCGCTCGGCGAGGAGAAGACCGGTGAGCCGATCGCGATGGCCGTGCTGCCGGACCGCAAGGTCGTGCACACCTCCCGCGACGGCCGAGTCTGGCTGACCACGCCGGAGGCCACGACCACGCTCGCCGGCCGCGTCCCCGTCTACAGCCACGACGAGGACGGCCTGCAGGGCGTCGCCGCGGACCCCGACTTCGCGCGGAACCGCTGGCTCTACCTCTACTACGCGCCACCGCTGACGACACCGCCGGGCGACGCGCCGGAGACCGGAACGGACGCCGACTTCGCGCCGTTCCGCGGCCACAACCAGCTGTCCCGATTCACGCTCACCACCGACGGCGTGCTGGACCTCGCCAGCGAGCAGCGCATCCTGCAGGTGCCCGCCGACCGCGGCCTGTGCTGCCACGCCGGCGGCGAGATCGACTTCGACGCCGCCGGGAACCTGTACCTGTCCACCGGCGACGACACCAACCCGTTCGCCTCGGACGGCTACACCCCGATCGACGAGCGCGCCGACCGCAACCCCGGCTTCGACGCGCAGCGCTCGTCCGCCAACACCAACGACCTGCGCGGCAAGGTGCTGCGGATCAAGGTGCGGGCCGACGGCACGTACACCGTCCCGGACGGCAACCTGTTCCCGCCCGGCACCGCCAAGACCCGGCCCGAGATCTACGCGATGGGCTTCCGCAACCCGTTCCGGTTCGCCGTGGACAAGGCCACCGGCTGGCTCCACCTCGGCGACTACGGCCCGGACGCGGGCTCCGCCAACCCGGCCCGCGGCCCCGGCGGCACCGTCGAGTTCAACCTGGTCAAGGGCCCCGGCAACTACGGCTGGCCGTACTGCGTCGGCGACAACACCCCGTACGTCGACTACGACTTCGCCACCAAGGCCTCGGGCGCCGCGTTCGACTGCGCCGCGCCGAAGAACACCAGCCCGCGCAACACCGGCCTCGTCGACCTGCCGCCGGTGCAGCCCGCGTGGATTCCCTACGACGGCGGGTCCCTGCCCGAGTTCGGCTCCGGCGGCGAGTCGCCCATGGGCGGCCCCACCTACGACTTCGACCCGGACCTCGCGACCGTCACCAAGTTCCCGGAGTTCTTCGACGGCAAGACGTTCGCCTACGAGTGGGACCGCGGCTGGATCAAGACCATCGACGTCGGCGCGAACGGCGAGCGCGGCGCGATCACGCCGTTCTTCGACTCGATGAAGCTGACCCGGCCGATGAACCTCGAATTCGGCCCGGACGGCTCGCTGTACGTGCTGGACTACGGCAGCGGCTACTTCGGCGGTGCGCCCGACTCGGCGGTGTACCGCATCGACCACACGCGCGGCAACCACACGCCGGTGGCCAAGGTGGCCGCCGACCGGACGTCCGGACCGGCGCCGCTGACCGTGCGGTTCGACCCGGCGGGCACGGCCGACGAGGACGGCCACGCGCTGACCTACTCGTGGGACTTCGACGGCGACGGCACGACCGACTCCACCACCGCCGGACCCGTCACCCACACGTACACGGCCATCGGGCAGTTCACCGCGAAGCTGTCCGTCACCGACCCGACGGGGCTGGTCGGCTCGGCCGGCGTCGTGGTCAACGTGGGCAACACGCGACCCGTGGTCGTGCTGGACGCCCCCGCCGACGGCCGCGTGTTCGCGTTCGGCGACCAGGTGCCGTTCAAGGTGACCGTCACCGACCCGGAGGACGGGCAGGTCGACTGCTCGAAGGTGACCGTGGAGTACATCCTCGGCCACGACAGCCACGGCCACCCGCTGACCCGCGCCACCGGCTGCGAGGGCGTGATCGCCACGCCGTCCGACGGCGGGCACGGCACGGACGCCAACATCTTCGGCGTCATCAACGCCTCCTACACCGACGGCGGCGCGCCCGCGCTGACCGGCGAGGACGAGGCGGTGCTGCAACCGAAGGACAAGCAGGCCGAGTTCTTCACCACGATGCAGGGCGTGCAGGTCGTGGAGACGGGCACGGCCGAGGGCGACAAGCGCGTCGGCTACCTCGACAACGGCGACTGGATCGCGTTCGACCCGGTGCACCTCGGCGGCGTCACCGCGATCGGCTACCGCGTGTCGTCCGGCGGCAGCGGCGGCACGATCGAGGTGCGCGTCGACTCGCCGACCGGCCCGCTGGCGCAGCAGGTGGCCGTGCCGCCGACCGGAGGCTGGGACAACTACGTCGACCTCGCGCCGGCGCCGATCAGCGACCCCGGCGGCACGCACCGGCTGTTCCTGGTGTTCAAGGGCAGCGGCAGCCTGTTCGACGTCGACGCCATCCGGTTCTCCACCGGCCTCGGCTGGGAACCGGCGCGGGCCACGCCCGCCGAGTCGCACACCGCGCAGCACGGCACCACGGTGATCCACGCCGCCGAGGCCCAGGGCGGCCGCCAGGTCGGCAACGTCCACGACGGCGACTGGATCGCGTTCGACGCCGTCTCGCTGGCCGGCGTCACGGGCATCGGCTACCGCGTCGCCTCCGCCACGGCGGGCGGCACGATCGAGGCGCGCCTCGACTCGCCGACCGGCCCGCTGCTGCTGAGCACCCGCGTCACCGGGACGGGCGGCTGGCGCGCGTACGCCGACCTCGCGCCCGCGCCGATCACCGACCCCGGCGGCACGCACCGGCTGCACTTCGTGTTCCGCGGCGGCGGCGGCGCGCTGCTGGACCTCGACACGATCACGTTCCGCGGCGCCGGCACCGTCGCCGGCGTGGACGTCCCGGCGGAACACCTGACCGGGCAGCAGGGCGTCGTCGTCCACGACCGCGCGACCGCGCAGGGCGGCAAGCGGGTCGGCGACGTCCACGACGGCGACTGGGTGTCGTACGCCGACGTCGACCTGGCCAAGGTCGCCGGCATCGGCTACCGCGTGTCGTCCGGCGGCATCGGCGGCACGATGGAGGCGCGCGCCGACTCGCCGACCGGACCGCTGGTGCACGAGACGCTCACCGTGCCCGTGACGGGCGGCTGGGACAACTACGTCGACCTCGCGCCGAAGGCGGTGGCGTTGACCGGGGTGCGTGACCTGTACCTGGTGTTCAAGGGCGCCGCCACAGGGCCGTTGTACGACGTCGACACCGTGAAGTACCTGCGCTACAAGCCGATCAGCGGCACCTGCGCGCCCACCGCGCCGGAGCAGGGCTACCGCAGCCTCTACGACGGCACGGGCGTGACGGGGTGGCGCCAGGCCGGGCCCGGCCGGTTCGTCGAGGAGGACTGCACGTTGCGGTCCGAGGGAGGGCTCGGGCTGCTGTGGTTCGAGGAGGAGTTCACCGCCTACAGCCTCAAGCTCGACTGGAAGATGGCGGGCGACGACAACTCGGGCGTGTTCCTCGGGTTCCCCGACCCGGGCGCCGACCCGTGGGTGGCCGTGAACAACGGGTACGAGGTGCAGATCGACGCCACCGACGCGCCGGACCGCACCACCGGCTCCGTCTACGCGTTCCAGTCGGCGAACACCGCCGCCCGCGACGCCGTGCTGAAGCCGCCGGGGGAGTGGAACTCGTACGAGGTCGTCGTGACCGGGCAGCGCATCCGGGTGTTCCTCAACGGCGCCCTGGTGAACGATTTCACCAGCACCGACCCGGCGCGTGACCTCAGCCGCGGGCACATCGGCCTCCAGAACCACGGCGGGGGCGACGACGTGTGGTTCCGGAACGTCCGGATCAAGCAGTTGTGACACCCGGTGGCGGCCGGCGGGCACCGCGTCCCGCCGGCCGCCACCGTGGCCCCAACCGAAGACCGGCCCGACCCGAGGACCGGATCGTCCTGATGACCGAGGAGCCACCCATGCCGTCCCGCCGCACGTTCCTGGGCACCGCACTCGCCGCCGGCGCGGCCGTCGCCCTGCCCACCGCCGCGTCCGCATCCGATCAGGGGCACCGCCGGGTGCCGAGGGAATCGATCAGCATCCAGCTGTACACGCTGCGCGGCATCATGGGCGACGACCCCGAGCCGGTGCTGTCCGCGTTGGCCGACATCGGCTACCGCAAGGTCGAGCTGGCCGGCACCTACGGTCGCGGCGCGGCCGAGTTCGCCGCCGTGCTGCGGCGGTGCGGGCTGCGGGCGTCGTCCAGCCACGTCGGCATCGACGGCGACCTCGACCGGGTGATCGCCGACGCGCACACGCTCGGCCACAAGTACGTCGTGGTGCCGTGGGTGAACTACGCGACGATCGCCGAGTGGCGGGCGTTCACCGCGCGGCTGGAGGCGGCCGGCGACAAGCTGCGGCAGGCGGGCCTGAGCCTCGGCTACCACAACCACGCGCACGAGTTCGCGACCGTCGAGGGCGTGCGGCCGATCGACGTGATCACGACGGGCACCACGCGCCGCAACGTGCACCTCGAACTCGACCTGTACTGGGCGGTGACCGGCGGCGTCGACCCGGTGGACGTGTGGCGCGCCCACTTCCCGAGGGTGCGGCAGTTCCACGTCAAGGACCGCGCCGCCGACGGGTCGTTCGCCGACCTCGGCACCGGCACGATCGACTTCGCGGAGATCTTCCGCCGGACGAACGTCGCCGAGTACATCGTCGAGAACGACCAGCCGCGCGACGCGTTGGAGACCGCCCGGATCGGCTACGAGTACCTGGCGAACCTGCGGTTCTGACCACTGCGAGGTGCGGCACGGCACGCGGACCGTGCCGCACCCGCCTTCCGCCGGCAGCGCCGCTCGACGGGTCGGTTCAGCCGATCGGGGACGGGTAGAACGCCGCACTCCGGGTAACACCACCGCATGCGCAGGGCGGATGGCAGGCGACCGGACGGTGTGGACGACGCGACCGTGGAGGCGGTGGGCGTGCTGACCGAGGCGTTGGAGACCACGGAACGGGCCCGTGGCCACCTGTTCTCGTTCCACCAGCTCACCGGCAGCGCTGACGCGAAGGCCCAGGACGCCGCCCGGCTGCTCCGCGAGGCCGGGCACGGCGACCTGGCCGACCGGCTGGAGGCCCACCTCGTCGGCCGCAACGTGGTGCACGGCCGGTGGACGTTCCAGCTCGTCGAGGAGTACGACGACGACTACTACCGCTGCTTCCGCGACTGGGAGCGCACCGTGCGGGAGGAGCTGCTCGGCGGCGTCCGGCACGTGTACGAGTCCGAGATGAAGGAGCGCAACACCACGCCGGGCGCCCCGGGCCACGAGCTCAACCCGTAGGGCCGGGGGCGGTCCGGCGTCAGGACCTCCCGCAGGCGCTTACTCGTCTTCCTTCGCCTCGCCGCGGCGGCGCATGAACGTGAAGCCGGGGATGCCCAGGATCGCCTGCCGGACGTCGTTGGTGACCTCCAGCAGTTGGTGGATGTCCGGGCCCACGCGGTCCAGCGTCGTCAGGATGGGCAGCACGTCGTCGATCAGGTGCTTGGTCAGCACCGGGAGCTGGTCCACGAGCTGCACGGCGGCGTCGACCTCGTGCGGGGACAGCTCGTCCACGAACCGCTGCGCGAGCGGCTGGGCCTTCTGCGCGAGCGGCGCGTAGCTGTCCAGCAGCTCGCGTGACGTGCGGGCGGTGTGGCCGACGTCCGTCGTGACGCCCTCGGCCGCGGCGGTGACCGCCCTGGCCCGGCCGACCAGCGCCTCCGTCTCGTCCAGCACCCGTGCGGTGCGGGTGACCAGCTCGTCGGCCTGGCGGACCACGGCCTCGGCCGCGCCCAGCAGGTCGAGCACTCGGCCGGGCACGGACACGGCGGTCTCGACGGTGGTCCTCGCCAGACCGAACAGGGCGCGCGGGGTCAGATCCATGCCGTCCACTCTGCCGCACCGGAGCCGTCCCGGCCTCAGGGAGATCCCTGACGGAGTGATCCTTGTCCGAGTCGTCCAGACCAATTAGAGTGACCTGCGCCACCGCCTCGACCCTCCCCGCGTGGGAGTCGAAGGAGGCACCCATGTCCGGAACGCTCCGGGCCGTGGTCTCGGTGGCTGTCGTGGCGGTGCTCGCCGGCGGCCTGACGTTGGCGTCGCCGGTCGCGCACGCGCAGGTCGAAGCCGGTCCTTGGACGTCGTACTCGCCCACGTTCACCGTGCAGGAACGCGGGTGCGGCGACGTCACCGACTTGACCTTCCGCCTCACCTGCGCCACCGCGAGCGGCGACCAGCGCGCCGAACGCCGGTACGCCACGTACACCGGCGGCACCCGCCAGTTCGAGGGCTCGTTCCGGATCACGAGCCTCGGCGGGACCCGGATCAGCCTGAAGCAGACGTTCGACGACTCCACGCCCGGCCCGTACTTCATGGTGGCCGTGGAACGCGGCGGACGGCTGTACGCGGTGCACGGCGGAGCGACGGTCGCCACCGGTGCGACCGTCGGCACGACCGTGCGGGTGAACACCGTGCACGCGGTGGGCAGCGAGCACCGGACGTACATCAACGGGTCGTTGCGGCACACGTACGCCAGTCCCGACGGCAGCTTCTACGACAAGTTCGGCGCCTACCGCACGAACAGCGGCCAGGGACCGGCCACGGTGGTGTGGAGCGGCATCCGGTTCTGGCGCAGGTGAGGGGTCTGCTCGCGGTGCTGGTGCTGCTCCTGGCCGCCTGTGGCCAGGAGCAGCACCACCGGCTCACCGCCACGTTGACCTCGCCGACCGACGTCGCCCTCGCGTGGGAGCCGGAGCGGGGCGTGGCGGGACAGGTCGTCGAGTACGCCCACGAACCCGGCGGGCCGTACACCGTGCTGGAGTTCGCGCCGCCCGGCCGGACCACGCACGAGCACCCCGACCTGATCCCGCACACGTCGTTCTACTACCGGGTCCGGCCGTTCCACGGCCCCGTGTCGGCGACCGTGGACGTCACCCTGCCGCCGGGCGACGCCGTGCCCGACTCCGACGACCACGCGTGGGCGGAACCGGTCAGCGGCCCGAGCGGAACCCATCCCGTGCGCCCCGCCGTTCCGCCTTCCGCCCCTCCCGCTTCTCCGGACGCCGATCGCGCCTCCTCCTCCGCCGATCCCACTACCTCCGACGCCGCTCCAGGCGACTTCCACGCCGAGGTGAAGCACGCGAACGGAATCCTGTTCACGTGGACCGACCACGCGGCGGGGGAGGACGGCTACCTGCTGGAGGTCCGACCCGCCGGCGCGACCGACTTCACGGTGGCCGCGCAACTCGACCCCGACGTGCGGTCGTTCGGCCTGATCACCCTGCCGACCGAGAAGACCGCCGCCTACCGGGTCCGCGCCTACTACCACGGCGCGCCGTCCACCGTGGCCCACCAGAGAACCGGTGACGACCAGAGCCGCTGACCGCCGCCTAGGCCGGGGAGGTCAGGGCGAGGTCCACGCCCGTCTCGACGTGCACACGGGTGGAGTCGATCAGCGGCACGGTGCTGTCCGACTGGTCGACCAGGAGGGTGATCTCGGTGCAGCCCAGGATGATCGCCTCCGCGCCGCGGTCCACCAGGCGTGCCATCACGTCCCGGTACGCGGCGCGGGAGGCGGGCTCCACCCGGTTCCGGGTCAACTCCTGGTAGATCACGTCGTGCACCAGCGTGCGATCCGGCTCGTCCGGGACCACCGGCTCGACGCCGTGCTCCCGCATCCGGTCGCGGTAGAAGTCCTGCTCCATCGTGAACCGGGTGCCGAGCAGGCCGACCGTGCGGTAACCGGCCAGCTTCCGCGCCGTGGCGTCCACGATGTGCACGAACGGCACGTCGACCGCGGCGGTGATCGCGTCCGCCACCTTGTGCATGGTGTTGGTGCACAACAGGATCAGCTCGGCGCCCGCCCCTTCGAGCTTGCGTGCCGCGTCCGCCAGCACCTCACCGGACCGCTCCCACCGGCCCGTCCGCTGCAACTCCTCGATCTCGGCGAAGTCGACCGTCACCAGCACGCTGGGCGCGCAGTGGTGACCACCGAGCCGTCGCCGCGTCTCCTCGTTGAGCAGCCGGTAGTACTCGGCGGACGATTCCCAACTCATCCCGCCGATCAAGCCAATGGTTCGCATGACCCCGATTCTGAACGCCCCCACAACGTCCCCACCACCGAAATCCCCCGAGCCGCCCCCGACCACCTCCCACGTCCCCCGGCCCACCTCCCACGTCCCCCCGGCCCACCTCCCGCGTCCCCCGGCCCACCGCCGCGCTGTGGCCTAAAAGATCCTTGCCCTTCCGGTGTTACGACGTGTGCGCCTCCTCAGCGAATTGGGTGCGGTACAGCTCTTCATAACGCCCACCCGCGGCGAGCAGATCGGTGTGCGTTCCGCGTTCCACCACCCGACCTGCCTCGACGACCAGGATCAGGTCGGCCGCCCGGATGGTCGACAGCCGGTGCGCGATGACCACCGCCGTCCGCCCGGCGAGGGCCTCGCCCAGCGCGGCCTGCACCGCGGCCTCCGACGTGGAGTCCAGGTGCGCCGTGGCCTCGTCAAGGATCACCACGCGCGGCTTGGCCAGCAGCAGCCGGGCGATCGTCAACCGCTGCCGCTCACCGCCGGACAGCCGGTAGCCGCGCTCGCCGACCACCGTGTCCAGCCCGTCCGGCAGCGACCTCACCAGGTCCGCCAGCCGCGCCCGGCCCAGCACCTCCCACAGCTCGTCGTCGGTCGCCGACGGCTGCGCCAGGAGCAGGTTCGACCGGATCGACTCGTGGAACAGGTGACCGTCCTGCGTCACCATGCCCAGCACGTCGCGGAGCGAGTCGGCCGACAGGTCGCGGACGTCCACGCCGGACAGCCGCACCGCTCCTTCGTCCACGTCGTACAGGCGGGGGATCAGCGAGGCGATCGTGGACTTCCCCGCACCCGACGAGCCGACCAACGCCACCACCTGGCCCGGTTCGGCCCGGAACGACACCTCGTGCAGCACCTCCACTCCGCCGCGGTTGTCGAGCACCGCGACCTCTTCCAACGACGCCAGGGACACCTTGTCCGCGGACGGGTAGGCGAACCGGACGTTCTCGAACTCCACGGACACCGGCCCGTCCGGCACGGACCGCGCACCGGGCTTCTCGGTGATCAACGGCTTCAGGTCCAGCACCTCGAAGACCCGCTCGAAGCTCACCAACGCGCTCATCACCTCGACCCGCGCGCTGGCCAACGCGGTGAGCGGCGCGTACAGCCTGGTCAGCAACAACGCCAACGCCACCACCGAACCCGCGTCCAGTTGGCCGCGCAACGCGTAGAAGCCGCCCAGCCCGTACACCACGGCCAGCGCGAGCGCCGACACCAGCGTCAGAGCCGTGAGGAACACCGTCTGCACCATCGCGGTCCGCACCCCGATGTCCCGCACCCGCCGCGCCCGCTCCGCGAACTCGGACGACTCGCGCGCGGGCCGGCCGAACAGCTTCACCAGCGTCGCGCCCGGCGCCGAGAACCGCTCGGTCATCTGCGTGCTCATCGTCGCGTTGTGGTTGACCGCCTCCCGCTCCAGCCGCGCCAGCCGCGAACCCATGCGCCGCGCCGGCACCACGAACACCGGCAGCAGCACCAACGCGAGCAGTGTGACCTGCCACGACAGGTTGATCATCACCACCAGCGTCAGCAGCAGCGTGACGAGGTTGCCGGCCACACTGGACAACGTGTCGCTGAACGCCCGCTGCGCACCGATCACGTCGTTGTTCAGCCGGCTCACCAGCGCCCCGGTGCGGGTGCGGGTGAAGAACGCGATCGGCATCCGCTGCACGTGGTCGAAGACCGTGGTCCGCAGGTCCAGGATCAGATCTTCGCCGATGCTCGCCGACAACCACCGCGTGACGAGGCCCAACGCCGCCTCGAGGATCGCGATGCCGGCGATGACGCCCGCCAGGCCGAGCACCACCTCGTACGCCGAGCCGCGGACGATCGCGTCCACGATCCGTCCCGCCAGGACCGGGGTCACCACCGCGAGCACCGCCACGACCACGCTCAGCACCAGGTACTGGGCGAGTCGCCGCCGGTGCGGGCGGGCGAACGCCCAGATGCGGCGGAGGGTGGCGACGGAGAACGGCCGCTTGTCGTCCTGGGCGTTCGTCACGTGGTACAGCGACATCCAGGCGGTGGTTTCCATGTCCATGCCCGGAACGTAGGACCTGGAGTCAGCTGGAGGTCAAGCTCCGCGGCACGTAGTCCTTCAGGGACACCGTGTTCGCGATCTTCTGCAGACCGCCGAACAGCCTCGCCCCGCCGGGGATGTGGGGCACGACGCGCAACGTGAAGTCCCGCAGGCGGATGAACACCCGCGACTTCGGCATCAGGCTGTCCACCCCGCCCAGCGCGAACTTCTGGCAGCGGGTCACGTACTCGCGCATCACCTCCTCGTATCTGCGGAACGCCGTCCGGTGGCCCGGCGCCGTGGCCAGCTCGCCCGCGAGGACGTACGCGCCGACCAACGCCATGCTGGTGCCGTCGCCCGCCATCGGGGACGCGCAGAACGCCGCGTCGCCCAGCAGCGCGATCCGCCCGCGCGACCACGTGTCCATCCGGATCTGACAGAGCCGGTCGAAGTAGAAGTCGGGAGCCGTTCGCAGGTCGTCGAGCAGCCGCGGCACCTCCCACCCGTCACCGGCGAACGCGGTGGCGACCAGCCGGCGCTGCCACGCGGTGTCGCGCCGGTCGTGCTCCAGCGGCGGCGAGGCGAACACGAACATCGCCTTCGCCCCGCCACCCGGCGTGGGATAGAGGCCCGCGGTCCGGCCGGGAACGGTGTGCAGCAGCTGCCGGCCGTCCAGGTCTTCCCGCCGGGTCGTGGTGAAGGTGGAGATGTAGGCGCCGAGGTCGTGCGCGAACGCCTCCTCGGGCCCGAACGCCAGCGACCGGACCTTGGAGTGCAGCCCGTCCGCGCCGACGACCAGGTCGAACGTGCGGGGAGCGCCGCGCTCGAAGGTCACCTCCACGCCCCGGTCCGTCTCGGTGAGCGAGGTGACGCCGTCGCCGAAGACGTACTCGACCCCGGACGCCGTCGCCTCGTGGAGGATGCGGACCAGGTCGCCCCGCAGGATCTCCAGTTCCGCGATGGCGCCGCCCGAGTCGCCCATCGTGTCCGACGACATGGTCGCCGTGGGTCTGCCCGCCGCGTTCACGAACGCCATGCCTCTCGCGCCCGTGTGCGCGGCGCGCACCTGGTCGAGCACGCCCATGCGCTCCGCGACCTCGCGCGCCGTGCCTCGCAGGTCGACCGCCTGGCCGCCGGGCCGGGGCGCGGGTGCGCGCTCGACGACGGTCGGGGCGAAGCCGTGGTGGCGCAGCCAGTAGGCCAGGGCAGGGCCGGCGACGCTGGCGCCGGAGATCAGTACGGTGTTCATGCGTACAGCGTACATATCCGTCTTACCTCGTCAATCACTCGATAGTGCACTAGTGCGCTAGGCTTTGGTGCACTACCTTCGAGGAGGCGGGCATGACTGACGCGATCTACGAGCGGATAGCGCGCGCGATTCGCGAACGGATCGAGTCGGGGGAACTGCGCCCCGGTGATCGGGTGCCGTCGACGCGCGAGATCACGGTGACGTGGGACGTCGCGATGGCCACGGCGACCAAGGCGTTGCTGTCCTTGCGCGCCGAGGGCATCGTCCGTCCGGTGGCCGGTGTGGGCACGGTCGTGTCCGAGTCGGTGGGGGAGGTCGCGCGGCCGCGCGCGCAGCAGACCGACCTGTCCGGTGAGCGACTGGTCCTCGCGGGGGTCCGCGTCGCCGACGCGGACGGGCTCGACGGGTTGTCGATGCGGCGGGTGGCGTCCGAGCTGGGTGTGGCGACCATGTCGTTGTACCGGCACGTCGAGAACAAGGACGAACTGGTGTTGCGCATGATCGACCACGTGTTGCGGAAGGAGGAGTTGCCCGACCCTGCGCCCGAGACCTGGCGGGAACGACTGGAGGTTTCCGCCCGGTTGCAGTGGAGGCTGTTCCAGCGGCACCCCTGGCTGGCGCCCGCGATGTCACTGACCAGGCCACAGCTGTTGCCCAGCGCGGTGGCGCACACCGAGTGGGTGCTGAGCGCGCTCGAAGGGAAGGGGTTGAGCCTGGAAGAGAGAATGCACGCCGCGGTGACGGTGTTCGGCTTCGTGCGAGGTGTCGCGGTCAACATCGAGCCCGAGGCCGAACAGCGGCGGCACACCGGGATCACCGGTGACGAGTGGATCGACCAGCAGGCGCCGGCCCTGCTGGACATCGCCGCCACCGGTCGGTTCCCGACGTTCAGCCAGGTGCTCGGCACCGAGCTGGACATGAGGTTGGACACGCTCTTCGAATTCGGCTTGGCCCGGATGCTCGACGGGATCGGGGAATGGATCAGTGGTCGGTCGACGTTGACGGAAAGGAGGACTGGCATGTGAAGACTTGGGGAGGCACGAGGTGGCGCTGGACCCGGAGGATCTGTTCGAGGTCGACTCCGACGTCCCGGACCTGAGTGGAGCGGTGCTGCTGCACCACTTCAGCGGCTTCATGGACGCCGGCGCGGCTGGTGCGGTGCTCGTCGCCCACCTGCTCGAGGTGCACGAGCACCGGGTGATCGCCCGGTTCGACATCGACGACCTGATCGACTACCGCGCCCGGCGGCCGACGATGACCTACGCCACCGACCGGTGGGAGGACTACGACGCGCCCGAGCTGGTCGTCCACCTGCTGCACGACGCCGTGGGCACGCCGTTCCTGCTGATGACCGGCCCCGAGCCGGACCGGAGGTGGGAAGCGGTGGCCGAGGCGGTGCGGGCGCTGGTCGAGCGGTGGGGGCTGCGGCTCGCCATCAGCTTCCACGGCATCCCGATGGGGGTGCCGCACACCCGGAAGCTGTCCGTGATCTCCCACGCCACGAGGCCGGAGCTGATCACGGAGAGCTCGCCGTTCAGCCGGGTGCAGGTGCCGGGCAACCTGTCGGCGCTGCTGGAGCTGCGGCTCGGTCAGGCCGGCCACGACGCCATGGGCTTCGCCGCCTACGTCCCGCACTACCTGGCGCAGGGCACCTACCCGGCGGCCGCGCTCGGACTGCTCCAGGCGCTGACCAAGTCGACGGGCCTGGTGGTCCAGGCCGCCGCCCTGAACGAGGCGGCCCAGCGGACCGACGCCGAGATCGCCAGGCAGGTGGCGGAGTCGTCCGAGGTCGCCCAGGTGGTCGAGGCCTTGGAGCGTCAGTACGACGCCTTCACCGAGGCCTCGGAGAACCTCCTGGTGGCCGAGGACGAGCCGCTCCCCACGGCGGACGAGATCGGCGCCGAGTTCGAACGCTTCCTGGCCGAACAACAACGCGACCACTGACCCACCACACCGCGACACCGCCCGCCGGCCGCTGCAGGCACCCGCCGCCTGCACTGGTCGAACGCGGCCCGTCCGGCGGCGGCTGCTCGATGGACCCCACACTCGACCCGGCGCGGCACCGACAAGCCGCCGCCGGTGCCGGTGGTGCCCGCAGCGCCTCCGCCGGCACCACCCACTAGCGGAGTGACGTTGCCCGCCGACTGGTCACCGGTGCCGGTCGAACCGCCCCTGCCTCCCGTTGGCGTGGCGCGGACGCCTGGTGCCGCCCTGTGCCGACCACCTGTTGCCGGGCCACCCGCCGTCTCGCGCGCGGCCGACCGCAGTGTGGGTGCCGAGGGCGCGCGTGGATGATGTGCGGGTGGCTGAACCTGCTTCGCTCGCCGAGGTCCGTGCTCGGATTGATTCGATCGACTCTGAACTGGTCCGGCTGCTGGCGCAGCGGCAAGGGCTGGTGCGGGCGGCGGCGGCTTTCAAGGTTGACGATCAGGCTGTCCGGGCGCCGGACCGGGTTGCTCGGGTGATCGCGTCGGTTCGGGAGCGGGCTCTGGAGGCGGGGTTGGAGCCTGCGGTCGCCGAGGCGGTGTGGCGGGCGATGATCGGGGCGTTCATCGAGGTCGAGTTGGTTGAGCGTGCCAACGTCGCGGGCGAGGGTCGCGGGGACTAGTTGCCGCTGGGGCTAGTCGTACAGGGCCGCCAGTTGTCGGTAGGAGTCGAGCATCGCGGCACGGTCGTGGGTGCTGGTGGTGACCAGGACTTCGTCGGCGTGGGTGCGGTCGATCAAGGCGTCCAGGGCCTTGGCCACCTCGGGTGGGGTGCCGTGGATGTGGCCTTGGAGGGACTGCTCGAAGAACTTCCGCTCACGGGCGGTCATGGGGGTGGCGAGGATGTCTTCCGGCGGGCTCAGGGGCGGGAATTCGCCCCTTGTCCTCGAGTAGGCGATGGACCACGCCTCGGGCACCAGGAGTCGCCAGGCGTCTTCGGTGGTGTCGGCCACGGCCACCGTTGAGGAGATCATCACGTAGGGCTTTTCGGCCCACGGTGACGGGCGGAACTCGGTGCGGTACGTGGTGATGGCTTCGAGCATGGCTTCTTCGCCTCGGAAGGCGCCGATGACCAGTGGCACGCCGTGTGCCGCGGCGACCTTGGCGCCGGCGCCGGTGGCCAGGACGAACGGGCAGACGCGCAGGCCGTCGGCGGGGTAGCCGCGCACCGCTTGGTCGCCGGTGAAGTAGCCCAGCAGCTCGGCGAGCCTCGGGCCGAAGTCGGCGGCGTCCTCCTTGTCGTGCCCGAGGGCCTTGCGGACCGCTTCGATGAAGCCGACCGACCGTCCCAGGCCCATGTCGATCCGGCCGGGGAAGAGGGATTCCAGCACCCCGAACTGCTCGGCCACGACCAGCGGCTGGTGGTTGGGCAGCATCACGCCTCCGGTGCCGACGCGGATGCGGGACGTCGCGGCGGCCACGGCGGCGGCCAGCACGGTCGGGGCGGAGCCCGCCACGCCGGGCACGCCGTGGTGCTCGGACACCCAGAACCTGTGATAGCCGAGCTGCTCCGCTTCTCGGGCGAATGCGACCGTGTCACGCAGCGCCTCGGCATGACTGTGCCCCACGCGCACCCGCGACCGGTCCAGCACGGAAAGCCTCACGACGTACACCAACGGTGGTGGGCAAGGGGGCATTCCGGCCGCTCGCCGAGCCAGCCCGCTAGGCCGCCAACCCGCCCGCCAGGCCAGCCCACCCGCCCGCCAGGCCGCCGGCCCGCCCGGCCACCTGCCCTCGGCCACCTGCCCCACCGCATGTCTGCCCGCCTGGCTGGGCCGGATGGTTGTGATCTGCGTGGTGGGGAGGAAGGGGTGAGACGCGGCCGCCCGCGTCCGCCGGGGAGGCGGTGGACGCGGGCGGCTCGGGGACGTGGCTTGGGTGGTCTGGTTGGGGTTCGGGGGACGGGGTCAGGCGACGTTCCACTTCTGGTTGGCGGTGCCGGCGCACGTCCACAGTTGGAGCCGGGTGCCGTTGGCGGAGCTGTTGTTCTGCGCGTCCAGGCACTTGTTCGCCTGGATGTTGACGATGTCGTTGGCGGCGCTCACCGCCCACTTCTGCGCGCCGGTCCCGTTGCAGTCCCACAGCTGGACGAGCGTGCCGTCGGCCGTGCCGCCCGCCGCCGCGTCCAGGCACTTGCCGAGCGCGCGGATGGTGCCGTCGCCCGGGCGGGACCACTGCTGCGCCGCCGTGCCGTTGCAGTCCCACAGTTGCACGGGGGTGCCGTTGGCGGAGTTCGCGCCGGCCACGTCGACGCACTTGCCGCCGATGCCGGTGATCCGGCCGCCCGCGGGCGGGTTGCTGTCCAGCGTCGACACGCGCACGTAGTCGATGACGAACTGCTGCGGGAACACGGTGGTCGCGTCCGGGTAGCCCGGCCACTCACCGCCGACCGCCAGGTTCAGGATGATGAAGAACGGCTTGTTGAACACCCACTGCCTGCTGCCCAGGTCGGCGGGGGTGCGGCGCTGGTAGACGTTGCCGTCCACGGACCACGCGATGCCCTGGGGGCTCCACTCGATGGCGAACGTGTGGAAGGCGTCGGCGAAGTTGGGTCCGTTGAACGGCATGCCGATGCCGCCCGCTCCGGAGTAGCCCGGACCGTGGATGGTGCCGTACACGGTGTCCTGGTCGTGGCCCAGGAACTCCATGATGTCGATCTCGCCGCTGTTGGGCCACCCGACCTGGCCGATGTCCTGGCCGAGCATCCAGAACGCGGGCCAGATGCCCTTGCCGCGCGGCATCTTCATCCGCGCCTCGACCTTGCCGTAGGTCGTGGTGAACTTGCCGGACGTGTTGATCCGCGCCGACGTGTACTGGCACCGGCCGTACCAGCAGTTGTAGTTGCCGGGGTTCTCGCGGCGCGCGGTGATCACGAGGTTGCCCGCGCCGTCCATCGCCGCGTTGCTCGCGGAGGTGGTGTAGTACTGGTGCTCGCGGTTCGCGCCACCGTTGTCGCCGACCTCGGTGTTCCACTTGGAGCCGTCGACCCGCGTGCCCGCCGGGCCGTTGAACTCGTCGGCGAAGGTGACGGCCATCGTGCCCACGTCGGCGTTGTTCGCCGGGGCGGCTTGCACGGCGGGCCCGGCAAGCCCGCTGAAGGCGAGCACGACCGCGCTCACCACCACTCGTGTCCTCATTGACACTCCCTTCACTCTGGCGGCAGCCAGGCCAGAACTTACTGCATAGCCTTTAATCAAGTCACGATGAAAGTGCGGGCGCTTTACTGTCGGTCATGCCGGGACACCCACCGGCCCGACAAGGAGGTCGACACCCGATGGCCATGCTGCGCAGCTACGTGTCCGGTCGCTGGCACACGCCGTCCGCCGAGGGCGCGCCGCTGCACGACGCCGTGACCGGCGAGGAGATCGCCCGCATCTCGTCCCAGGGGATCGACATGGCGGCCGCCCTGGACCACGGGCGACGCGTCGGCGGCCCGGCGCTGCGGGAGCTGACGTTCCACCAGCGCGCGGCCCTGCTCAAGGCGCTGGCATCCCACCTGCGGGAACACCGCGAGGAGCTGTACGCCCTGTCCGCCCGCTCCGGGGCCACGAAGACCGACTCGCTCATCGACGTGGACGGCGGCATCGGCGTGCTGTTCGGCTACGCGAGCAAGGCGAAGCGCGAGCTGCCCAACGACAAGGTGCTCGTGGACGGCGCGGTCGAGCCGCTGAGCCGCGGCGGCACGTTCGTCGGCCGCCACATCGCCACCCCGCTGCGGGGCGTCGCCGTGCAGATCAACGCCTTCAACTTCCCCATGTGGGGCCCGCTGGAGAAGTTCGCCCCCGCGTTCATCGCGGGCGTGCCGTCCCTGATCAAGCCCGCCTCGCAGACCGCCTACATCACCGAGAAGCTGGTCGAGCTGATGCTCGCCTCCGGCCTGCTGCCCGAGGGCTCGCTGCAGCTGGTCTCCGGCAGCGCGGGCGACCTGCTGGACCACCTGACCGGCCAGGACCTGGTCGGCTTCACGGGGTCCGCGTCGACCGCCCAGGTGCTGCGCACGCACCCCGCCGTGGTGCGCCACAGCGTGCGCTTCAACGCCGAGGCGGACTCCCTGAACTGCTCGATCCTCGGCCCGGACGCGGTCGCGGGCACGCCCGAGTTCGACCTGTTCGTCAAGCAGCTCGTCAGCGAGATGACGGTCAAGGCGGGCCAGAAGTGCACCGCGATCCGGCGCGCGCTGGTCCCCGCCCCGCTGCTGGACGCCGTCGCGGAGGCGGCGAGCGCCCGGCTGGCGAAGGTCGTGATCGGCAACCCGGCGAACGAGACCGTGCGGATGGGCGCGCTGGCCGGGTTGGAGCAGCGGGAGGAGGTCCGGCGGTCGCTGAAGGCGCTGCTGGAGGCGGCCGACGTCGTCCACGGCTCGCCGGACCGCGTCGACGTGGTGGACGCCGACGCCGAGCGCGGCGCGTTCCTGTCGCCGGTGCTGCTGAAGGCCGACCCGGACCGGCCGCAGCCGCACGAGGTGGAGGCGTTCGGGCCGGTGTCGACGCTCATGGCCTACCGCGACACCGAGCACGCCGTGGAGCTGGCCGCACGGGGCGCGGGCAGCCTGGTCGGCTCGGTCGTCACGTACGACGCGGACTTCGCGCGGGACGTCGTGCTGGGCGTGTCGCCGTGGCACGGCCGCATGCTGGTGCTCGACCGCGACGACGCCAAGGAGTCGACGGGCCACGGCTCGCCGCTCCCGGCGTTGGTCCACGGTGGACCGGGGCGCGCGGGCGGCGGCGAGGAGATGGGCGGCATCCGCGGTGTGCTGCACCACATGCAGCGCACCGCCGTGCAGGCCAGCCCGCGGGTGTTGACCGCCGTCACGGGGCAGTGGGTCACGGGCGCGCCGCGCACCGAGTCGGACGTGCACCCGTTCCGGAAGTCGTTGCGGGATCTGAGGATCGGCGACACGGTCGTCGCCGGCCCGCGGACCGTGGCGCTGGCGGACATCGAGCACTTCGCCGAGTTCACCGGCGACACGTTCTACGCGCACATGGACGAGGAGGCCGCGGCGGCGAACCCGTTCTTCGGCGGCCGGGTCGCGCACGGGTACCTGGTGGTGTCGTTCGCGGCGGGCCTGTTCGTGTCGCCCGAGCCGGGGCCGGTGCTCGCCAACTACGGGCTGGAGAACCTGCGGTTCCTCACTCCGACGTTCCCCGGCGACGAGCTGACCGTGACGTTGACGGCGAAGCAGATCACGCCCCGCGAGGACCAGGACTACGGCGAGGTCCGCTGGGACGCCGACCTGGTCAACCAGAAGGGTGAATCCGTCGCCAAGTACGACGTGCTCACCCTGGTCGCCAAGCAGTAGGCCGGCACGGGGCCCGACGCCGCGCCAGGCGTCAGGCCCCCGACCGCTCACCCGACCGTGTAGCCCACGATCGCGGGATCGACCCAGTCGCTGGACACGATGGTCGCGCCCTTCGCGGCCAGCAGCCGCACCCTGGCCTGCGCGTCGGCCACGGACGGGGTGCGCGCGTCGATCGCCGGCGCCACGGCGTGCGCGTCGGTCATCACCACGAGGTAGTGGCCGCCCAGGTACGAGTCGCCCGGCCAGCCCGCGTACGCCGACGCGCTGCCGTCGAACGCCACGAACCACGGCGCACGCGCGCCGCCGCGGTCGCCGACGCGCGGGTCGGCCTGCGACGCGCCGTTGATCGCCGGGAACGCGAACGCCGAGGCCAGCGTGCCGGCGGCGCGCGCGGCGATCAGCCGGTCCGCGTACTCCAGGTCGGTGTCGTAGTTGTCGAAGGGGTTGCCCAGCTCGAACGTGCCGTTCTCCACCAGGACGACGAACTTCCCGGCCAGCGCGGAGCGGTGCGGCCACGCGCTGGCGCGGGCGGCGGCGTCCAGCGTGGCGTGCGCCCCGAGGAGCTGCGCGGGTCCGAAGACCGAGGACGCGCCGAGCGTGTCGGCGACGAGCCGGTCGAACTCGTCGGGACCGAAGCCGCCGCGGTCGTCGAAGCCGTTCTTGAACTCGACCTTGAGCACCACGGGCGGGTGCGCGGGGTTGCGGTCGTGCCAGAGCCGGATGTTGCGCAGGCAGCCGGCGAGGTTCTGGTTGCGGGCGCCGGTGCGCAGCTCGGCGTAGGTGGTGGCGCGGGCGCAGTTGTTGGCGTTGCCGGGGTCGTGCCCGACCTGGAAGTCGCGGCTGAACAGGAAGTTCGACCACACGTCCAGCTCGACGAGACCGGGCTTCCGGTCCAGCACGTCGACGAGGTACGGGGCGGTGGCCTGCGTGTAGGCGTTGTGGACGCCCACCGCGGTGCCGCCGGTCGCGGTGGCGGCGTGCGCGGTGGCCGCGGGCAGGGAGGTCAGCAGCAGCGCGGCGGTCGCCGCGACGGCGAGGCGGACGGCTGGCAGGGTGATCATCGGTGAAGGCTCCTCGGTGGTCCGACGCCCGGTCGGCTCCCACCCTAGAAACACGAAACGTCTTCACGATGTCCGCCAGATGGACGCTGACCGCACCTTGTTCCCCCGAACGGGAACAACCGGCCCACTCCGTCGGGTTGGCGCGGGAGAAGGACCGTTCGCACCACAAGCTTCGAGGAGCACCAAAGGTGTCTGAGACCTTTTCCCTGGGTGGCGACCTGACCGTCAACCGCCTGGGCTACGGCGCGATGCGGCTCACCGGCGAGGGCATCTGGGGCTACCCGGCCGACCGCGACAACGCGATCGCCGTGCTGCGCCGCGCGGTGGAGCTGGGCATCAACTTCATCGACACCGCCGACTCGTACGGCCCGCACATCAACGAGGAGCTGATCAGGCAGGCGCTGCACCCGTACGCGGACGACCTGGTCATCGCGACCAAGGGCGGCCTGCTGCGCACCGGCCCGAACGAGTGGATCACCCTCGGCAAGCCCGCCTACCTGCGGCAGGCCGTCGAGACCAGCCTCGTCCGGCTCGGCGTGGAGCGGATCGACCTGTACCAGCTGCACCGCATCGACCCCGAGGTGGCGCTGGAGGACCAGGTCGGCGAGCTGCGCAAGCTGCAGGACGAGGGCAAGATCCGGCACATCGGACTGTCCGAGGTGGACGTCGACCAGCTGAAGGCCGCCCAGGAGGTCGCGCCGATCGTCAGCGTGCAGAACCTCTACAACCTGGCCAACCGGCAGCACGAGGCCGTGCTGGAGCACACCACCGAGCACAACATCGCGTTCATCCCGTGGTTCCCGGTCGCGACCGGCGACCTGGCGCGCCCGGGCGGCGTGCTGGACGCGGCGGCCCAGGAGCACGAGGCCACCCCCGCCCAGCTGGCGCTCGCCTGGCTGCTGCGCAAGTCGCCCGTCGTGCTCCCGATCCCCGGCACGTCGTCGATCGCGCACCTGGAGGAGAACACCGCGGCGGCCGGCATCAAGCTGACCGACGAGGAGTTCGAGAAGCTCTCCGCCCTCGGCTGAGCCGGCGCCCAGTGGTCACGCCGGGTCGAACGACCGCCGTTCGACCCGGCGTCGCAGCTCTTCGGGCAGGTCGTCCGCGGCCGGGGCCAGGCTCGGCAGCAACTCCGGCTCCAACGTCAGGGCCCGGAAGGCGACCGACATCGTGACGTCGTGGTCGGGCCGGTGCTCGACCACGATCTCGTCACCCGCCGTGACCGATCCGGGCTCCAGCACCTTCAGGTACGCGCCGGGCCACGCCCGCGCGGTGAACGTCTTCACCCACCCGCGCTCCTCCATCACGCCGGCGAACGTCCGGCACGGGATGCGCGGGCACGTCACCTGCAGCAGCAGCCCGCCGATCCGCCACCGCTCGCCCACGCGCGCGCCCGACACGTCCACGCCGACCGTGGTCAGGTTCTCCCCGAACAGGCCCGGCGGCAGGTCGCGCCCCAGGTCGGCCGACCACGCGTCCAGGTCCTCCCGCGCGTACGCGTAGACGGCCTGGTCGTCGCCGCCGTGGTGGCGCAGGTCGGAGACGTGGTCGCCGACGAGGCCGCTGCCGCCGGACCCGCGCGGACCGGGCGCCCGGACGTCCACGGGCCCGGCGACGGGGCGCTTGCCGATCCCGGTGTGGCCGACGGCGGCTTGGTCGAACTCGACTCGGGAACCGACGTTCACGGAGAGCACAGAGGGCATGACAAGACCGTAGCCCAGCCACTTTCCGGGTTCGCACCCCTTATTCGGCGCGGGTGGGGGAGGATGGACGTGGTCGCCGTCCGCCGGGGGGAGTCATGCGCAGGTCCGTAGTCGCGTTGGCGCTGGTCGCGGTGGGACTCGCGGGCTGCGCGGAGCGGACCGGGCTGCCGACGCCGACCCTGGGCCCCGCCGCGGACGACAGCGCGACGCTGATCACCACGCTCGCGGCCCGCGCCGACGAGCAGCGGTCCGTCAGGTTCGACGCCGAGACCACCCTGTCGGGGCTCAAGGTGACGCTCGACGGCGGCCTGCTGCGCGCCCGCGAGGGCCGGCTCCTGGCGTTGCGCGACGACTCGGACACCGACGTCGTGGTGCTCGCCGACGCGGGCTACTCCCGCACCTCCGGCGGCCCGTGGACCAGGCACGACCTCGCCGAGCGCGCGCCCGTGCGGTCCGACACCACGGTCGCCGGCCTGCCCGACGAGGTGGACCCCGCGGCCGTGGTGAAGTCCCTCGCCGGCAGCCTGATCGTGGCGCAGGGCGACGAGACGCTCGACGGCGTGCCGACGCGCCGGTACACGCTGCTGGTCGACCTCAGGACGCAGGCCGAGCAGACCCGTGACGCGGCGCGCCGGGGCCGGCTGCAGGCGGCCTACCAGTCGGGCTTCACCGCGTCCGCGACCGTGTGGGTGGGCCCGGGCGACCTGCCGGTGCGGGTGGACCAGGTGCTGAAGACGTTGGAGGACAACGTCTTCCAGCGCACCCTGCACCGCTTCGCGGACTGGAACGCCGACATCCGCGTGACCGCGCCCACCTCCTGACGGTCAGCCGACGCGCTTCGCCCGCGCGATGTCCGTGGTCAGGGCCGGTCGGCCGTCCACGGCGCTGTCCGGGTTCGGCGCGACGCCGCCCGCCGCGACCCGGTCGAGCGTGGCGAGGCCCTCGGGCGTGATCCGGCCGAAGACGGTGTAGTTCGGCCGCAGCACCGAGTCCGACGTGACCAGGAAGAACTGGCTGCCGTTGGTGTCGGGGCCGGCGTTGGCCATCGCGAGCGTGCCGCGGGGGTAGACGCGGCGCTGCCCGGTCGGGTCGTTCGGCGCGGGCGCCAGGTCGGTCGGCAGCTCGTCGCGGTACCGGTAGCCGGGGCCGCCCTCGCCGGTGTTCGACGGGTCGCCGCACTGGAGGACCTTCAACGTCGGGTACGCCGTGAGCCGGTGGCACGTGGTCTCGTCGTAGAACTTCCGCTGCACCAGGTGCAGGAAGCTCTGGACGGTGCACGGGGCCTGCGCGCGGTCCAGCACCAGCGGGATCGGGCCCTGGTTGGTGCTCAGCAGCACTTCGGGGTGGCCGCGGTCCGGCGTGTGGCGCGGGTCGGCCGGCAGGCGCACGGGCCGGGCGGCCGGTTCGTCGGGCGTCTTCTCGTACGCGCACGGGCCGCGCGTCACGTCCGGCGACGACGAGGGCGGGGGAGCGGCCTGGGCCACACCACCGCCGAGCAAGCCACCACCGAGAACGACCGTCAGCGCCACTGCCTGGAGGATTCTCACCGGATCAGGTGTAGTGGAGCCCGGCGGGCGCGGCTAGGGCCGGTCGGCGGGTCCGAGCGACTCGGACCAGGCGCTCAACGCCTCCCGGTCGGCGCGACCGGTCTTCGTGATCAGGCTCGCCACGTGCTTCTCCACGGTCCGCGGCGAGATGTGCAGCCGGGTGGCGATGGCCTTGTTCCCCAGCCGGCCCGCGAGGAGCCGGAACACCTCGAACTCCCGCACGGTCACGCCCAGCGCCCGCAGGTCGCGCGGCACCTGGTCGGAGCCGGTGCGCCGCTGCGGCACGGACGCGCCCAGCTGCCGCAGCAGCCCGCGGCACGCGCTGGCCACCGCCGCCTGGCCCGCCTGGTGGAAGAACTCCTCGGCGACGCGCAGCCACGCCACCGGCTCGCCCCACCGGTCGGCCACGGCCGCCTCCGCCACCAGCCGCAGCCCCAGGTGCCGGGCCAGCGGGTAGATCGCGGCCGCGTCCCGCGCCACCCGCACGGCCTGCGCGGCCTCCGCGTCCCGTCCCGCCCGGCCCAGCAGCACGGCCAGCGCGAACTGCCCGAACACCCGGTTCCAGCGCATCCCGGCGGCGGCGGACCGCGTCACGGACCGGTGCCCGTCGAGGTCCAGCTCCCCCGAGAGCGCTCCCAGGAGCAGTCGGAGGCCGTGCATCCCGGACAGGTGGAACACCGTGGGCGTCTCGGCCTCGTACGCGATGGCCCGCGCCACGTCCCGCGTCGCCAGCGCGCGGTCCTCCTCCAGCAGCGCGCAGAACGCCCGCGCCAACCCGAAGCACAGCGGCCGCTCCTGCGACCCGACGCCGCCGACCTCGTCGAACTCCTCGATCGCGGCGTCCAGGTCGGACCGCCGCCCCTGGTGCGCGGCCGCCGTCGCCTGCGCCATCAACGCGTACAGCGTCACCTGCTTGAGCCGCAACCGCCGGGTGCTCTCGACGGTCCGCGCCAGCTTCGCCGACGCCGCCGCGTACTGGCCGCGCAGCACGGCGTCCAGCCCGAGGATCGCGTCCACGTTGTACGCCAGCGTGATCGCGCCGACCCGCAACGCCTCCTCGTGCGCCTCGACCAGCTCCGCCGACGACCCGTCGGCCAGCCAGTCCACACCGGCCTGCCGCACCAGCGCGTACACCCGCTGGATCGGCAGCCCGTGCTCCTCGGCCAGCGCGCGCGCCTGGGCGAAGCAGTCCCGCGCCGCGTCCAGGTCCCGGTCCCGCGCCAGCACGCCCAGCAGCTGCCACGTCTCGCAGCCCACCTCCGGCAGCGGCACCCGCCGGGCCGCCTCGGCCGCGCGCCGGGCCAGGAACTCGGCGGACGTGATCCGGTCCGGTCCCTGCACGAACAGCGTCAGGTACGCGGCCACGGCGTCGAGCCGCGCGTTCTGCTCGTCGGTGGCGTCGCGGCCGAGCAGCGCGCGCGCCGTCTCCACGTGCGCCATGCCGTCGGTCCACTCGCCCGCCGTGCCGGCCACCTGCGCGAGCTTCGTGTGCAGCTCGGCCCGCCGCACCCGGCTCAACCCGGCGACGGTCAGCTCCGCCACCGCGTCCACCAGCGCGAACGCCCGCCCGAACTGGCCCGCCGCGGACAGCGCGGGCAGCAGCGAGTCCAGCACGTCCGCGCGGACCTCCACGTCGACCTGGCTCGCCAGCACCCGGTGCGCGTGGTCCAGCAGCCGCACCGCCGACCCGGCCGCGCCGTCGGCCAGCGCGCGCCGACCCGCCTCGGCCAGCAG